>CAYZKS010000013.1:0-35961 GCA_964478725.1 uncultured Anaerolineales bacterium | reverse complement strand
AGAACGCCATGGCGGTCAACACCGGCGAGAGCACCGATCTGGATTCGGTCGGCGTCAAGGCCCTCAATGACACTACGCTGGAATTCACCTTGGCCCAGCCCGCGGGTTACTTCCCAGGCATCGCTGGCCTGTGGACCAACAACCCCGTTCCCAAGGAAGCCATCGAGCAATACGGCGACAAGTGGACCGAGCCCGGCAACATCTGGACCTGCGGCCCCTACATGCTGGTTTCCTGGGAACACAACAACAAGATGCTCATGAAGAAGAACCCGAACTGGTTCGATGCCAAGAGCGTCAGCATCGAGACCATCAACTGGACCATGGTTCAGGAGGAGTCGACCCGCTTTGCGATGTACGAGAACGGCGAGCTGGACGTTTGCGGGGTGCCATCGGCCGACATCGACCGCGTCAAGGCCGATCCCATCCTGAGCAAGGAGCTGTACATCGCGCCGTATCTGTGCACCTACTACTACGGCTTCAACACCACCAAGCCGCCGCTGGACAACGTCAAGGTGCGCCAGGCGCTGTCCCACGGCATCGACCGCCAGAAACTGATCGATACCGTGCTCAAGGCCGAGCAGAAGCCCGCCAAGACCTTTGCCTGCCCCGGCATCTTTGGCTCTCCGGCCGAGGATCCGAACTTTAAGGGCATCGAGTTCGATCCGGCCAAGGGCAAGGCGCTGCTGGCCGAAGCCGGCTATCCCGACGGCAAGGGCCTGCCCGAAATCACCCTGATGTTCAACACCAGCCAGGGCCACCAAAAGATCGCCGAGTTTGTGCAGCAGAGCTGGAAGGAGAACCTGGGCATCGAAGTCAAGCTGGCCAACCAGGAGTGGGCGGTGTACCTGAAGACGGTCAACACCGATGCCCCTCAGATCTACCGCATGGGTTGGTGCGCGGACTATCTGGACGAGAACAACTGGGTGCTGGAGAACTTCCACACCACCAAGAGCTTGAACAACCCGAAGTGGTCTGGACCGAACGCGGAAGCGTTCGACAAGCTGTGCGACGAGGCTGCCTCAGCCAGCGACCCAGCGGTCCGCAAGCAAAAGTACTTTGAGGCTGAGCGCCTGTTGTGCGTAGAGGACGCGGTCATCGCTCCCATCTACTACTACACGCGCGTCGTCTGCACCAAGCCCTATGTGACGCGCACGTATGCTCCATTGGGCGGCGAGCAGATCTACTACTGGAAGGTTGCGGCTCACTAGGCATAGAGGAGATGCTGCGCAGCCCGCCAGGGCCGCGTAGCTCCCGTGGACTCTTTCAGCGGCCGAAGCCTCGAAACCTCTCAAGGAGGCCTTTTGAGAGCAAGCCACGCGGTCCGGGATGGGCCGCGTGGCTTGTGCATTTGACGCACCAGGGTTTTGAATATACAATCTTCAATCACCAGATTATTGGGAAGCTCTGGGAAGGAGGGGCACGATGTTCCAATACGTCGTCCGCAGGGTCTTGTGGATGATTCCAGTGCTGCTATTCATCTCCATTATTACGTTCGCTATGGCGCATGCCGTTCCAGGCGGTCCTTTTGATCGCGAGCATGCCTTGCCACCGGAAGTCATCGCCAACCTGAACAAGTACTACGGCTTGGACCAGCCGGTGTGGAAGCAGTACGTCAAGTACATGAGCGACATCGTGTTGCGCCTGGATTTTGGGCCCACGTATCGGTCTCGGGGGCGCACAGTCAACGATATCTTTAGGGACCATCTGCCCATATCCGCGCAGTTGGGTTTTCTGGCCCTGTTGATTGCGCTGGGGATCGGGGTACCGCTGGGCATTGTCTCGGCGTTGAAGCAGAATAGCCTCTGGGACTATCTCGGCATGGCGGTGGCGATCTTTGGTGTATCGGTGCCTGGCATCGTGCTGGGGCCTCTGCTGATTCTGATCTTCGCCCTGGGCCTCAAGTGGTTTCCGGTAGCCGGCTGGGGTTCGCCCATTCAGATGCTCCTACCCTGCATTGCGCTGGGCATGCGCGAGTCGGCGGTGATTGCCCGCTTGACACGGGCGAGCATGCTGCAGGTCATTCGTGAGGACTATATCCGCACCGCCCGCGCCAAGGGCTTGACGGAGCGTGTGGTCATGGTCAAGCACGCGCTCAAGAACGCCTTCATACCGGTTGCCACCGTGCTCGGGCCCATGTTTGCGGTGCTGGTGACCGGCACCTTTGTGATCGAGCAGATCTTTGCCATCCCCGGGCTGGGCAGGTTCTTTATCACCAGCATCACCAACCGCGACTATCCTGTGATCATGGGCACCATTCTGCTGTACTCGGTATTCCTGGTGCTCGCCAACCTGGCGGTGGACATCACCTACGCCTTCCTGGATCCACGCATTCGGTATTCATAAGGATGTGAAGATGACGACGGAGACATTGACGGTAAGGGAGCGCGCTGAGGCACGCCAGCGGGAGCGCATGGGCGAGCCCGCCAATCTGTGGAAGGATGCCTGGCGACGCTTGATCCGCAACCGGGCGGCCGTGCTGGGCGGGATCGTCGTAGTCGCAGTGGTAATGACCGCCATCTTGGCCCCCCAGCTTGCGCCCTACCACTATGCCGCGGGTGACTCCAACGAGGCCTACACTATACCGGGCTGGTTGGCCGACATCCTGCCTGGCAACGTGAGGGCCTACACCAAGATAGGCGAAAAGTTCGCGTTTGGATCCGACTACCTGGGGCGAGACATGCTGAGCCGCTTGCTCTACGGAACGCGTGTGTCTTTGCCCGTCGGCTTCATGGGTGCCTTTACGGCGTTGGTGATCGGCTTGGTCTATGGCTGCATCTCGGGCTACTATGGCGGAAGGCTGGACGATATCATGATGCGCATTGTGGACATCATGTATGCTTTCCCGACCATGTTGCTGATCATTCTGATGATGTTCTTCTTCAAGTCCACCTTTGCCAAAGTGGAGCCGGGCACGGTCTCCTATGTGTTCAACCAGATCAACCGGGTTGTGGACGCAGTGCTTGGCTTGCAGGGTGGAGGCATGCTGTTTATCTTCTTAGGTATCGGCATTACCGCCTGGATGGGCATGGCGCGCCTGGCGCGTGGACAGATCCTGTCACTCAAGCAGAAAGAGTTCATCGAGGCTGCGCACATGATCGGCGCGGGCGACATCCGCATCATCATCCGTCACATCTTTCCCAATATCGTGGGGCCGTGCCTGGTGGCCGAGACGCTGCAAATCCCTGCCTACATCAACACAGAGGTGTTCCTGAGCTTCATCGGCCTGGGGGTGGATCCGCCCACCCCCAGTTGGGGTGCGATGATCTCCGAGGGCGCGCAGTCCATTCGTTCCTACCCGCACATGGTGATCTTCCCGGCCATAGCCTTGGCGCTGACCATGTTTGCCTTCAATTTCCTGGGCGATGGCCTGCGCGACGCGCTCGATCCCAAGATGAAGGGCACGAGCTAGTCGAAGTGTCCCCAAGGCGCTGGCCGGTCCTTTTGATCGTTGTGCTGCTGGGCTGCCTCCTGGCTGCTGTGTGCCTGACTTGCGCGGCGGCCGGCTGGTTTTTGTCCCGCTCTGGCAGCATGGAGCCAGTGTCTGGTGGCGTGCAATCCGCCGGTGACGGAGTGTTGCGATTGTTTGGCGGGGAACCGCGCACCTTGGATCCGGCGCTGGTTGAGGATTCGGTCTCCGCCGAATACGTCGTCGAGATCTTCAGTGGACTGGTTAGCCTGGATGCGCAATTGCAGGTCGTGCCGGACCTGGCCGAACGCTGGGATCTCAGCGCGGATGGCAAGACGTACACATTCTACCTGCGCCCAGGCCTTCGCTTTCACGATGGGCGCGCTGTGACGGCGGCAGACGTTAAGTATTCCCTGGAACGCGCCTGCAGCCGCACCACAGGCTCCAGGGTGGCCGAGGTTTACCTGGGGGACATCGTTGGCGCCAAGGAGATGTTGGCGGGCGAGGCAGACGAAATCAGCGGGATCCGCACCGAGGGAAAAGAGATCGTTCGCATTGAGATTGATGCTCCCAAGGCGTATTTCCTGGCCAAGCTCACCTACTCTACGGCATTCGTGCTAGATCGCAACAACGTTGAATCTTCCAGTTGGCCAGCGCGACCGAACGGAACGGGGCCCTTTAAGCTGCGGGAACTCAGCGAGCAGCAGGTCGTGCTGGAACGCAACGCGCAGTATTATCGCGAGCCGCCCGCGCTGCAGCAAGTGATCTTCTATCTCTCTGGTGGCTCTGCCATCAACATGTACGAGAATGGGGAATTGGACATTGTCGCAGTGGGCACGGCGGACGTCGAGAGGGTGAGCGATCCAGACAATCCCCTACATAGCGAACTGACCATCGTGCCGCAACTGGACGTGCAGTACCTCGGCTTCGACGTGACGCGGCCGCCGTTCGACGATGTGCACGTGCGCCAGGCGTTTAGCCTGGCGATCGACCGCCAGAAGATCACTCAAGTGGTTTGGAGGGGCATGGCCGTACCGGCCGAGGGTGTATTGCCACCTGGGATGCCAGACTACACGCGGGCCAAGTCGCTGCTGGATTTCGATCCGGCCCGCGCCCAGCGCCTGCTGGCAGAGTCCAGGTATGCAGCGGCAGGCGCGTTGCCAGCGATCACACTGACCACCAGTGGCGACAGTGGCGAAGCCTCGCCCACGGTTGAGGCGCTGGTGGCAATGTTGCGCGAGAACCTGGGAGTGGAGATCAGCGTCGAGCAAACGGACGACGTTTTCGCCGTCAGTCCGCAGTTCTTCATGATGGGGTGGATTGCGGACTATCCTGACCCTGAGGATTTCTTGGATCTCCTCTTCCACAGCCGGAGCGCGTTGAACCAGACTGGATACGCAAACCCACAGGTGGACAAGCTGCTCGAGGAAGCCAGAATCGAGACGGACGAGCAGCAACGCCTCGCCCTGTACAGGCAGGCTGAGGAGTTGATTGTGGGCGGCGCTCCGTGGCTGCCGCTCTGGCACAGTGTTGACTATGTGCTCACCAAGCCGTACGTGCTGGGAGCTGAATATGCCCCGGCGATTTATCCATGGTTGAGCGCAGTGCGGATTAACGATTAGCCATCATCCGTAGTTGAAGGGAGGACACATTCTATGGCTACGCTGCTGCAGGTGAAGGGATTGAAAACGCAGTTCTTCACACAGGATGGTATAGTCAGCGCCGTCAGTGGCGTCTCCTTTGATCTGAACGAGGGGGAGACGCTGGGTATCGTGGGTGAGAGTGGCTGTGGGAAGAGCGTGAGCGTGCTGTCCCTGATGCGCCTGATTCCCTCTCCTCCCGGCAGAATCGTAGGTGGCGAGGCCTGGTTTCAGGGGCGTGACCTGATCCAGATGGACGATGAAGAGATTCGTTCTGTGCGTGGCAACAAGATCGCCATGATCTTCCAGGACCCCATGACTTCGCTGAACCCGGTCTTGACCATCAATCAGCAGGTCAGTGAGGCGCTTGAACTGCACCTCGGCATGGACAAGGGGCAGGCCCGCAAGCGCACCATTGAGCTACTGAATCTGGTGAAAATCCCTGACGCGGCTGGCCGCATTGATGACTACCCGCATCAGTTCTCAGGCGGAATGCGCCAGAGGGTAATGATTGCCATGGGCCTTTCCTGCAACCCGCAGCTGCTGATCGCCGACGAGCCTACAACCGCTCTGGACGTGACCATCCAGGCGCAGATTACGGACTTGGTGCGGCAGTTGAAGCAGGAGATTGGCATGGCCGTGATCTGGATTACGCACGACCTGGGCATCATCGCCGGGCTGGCGGATCGTGTCAATGTCATGTACGCAGGTTACATCGTCGAAACGGCAGACGTAAAGGACGTCTACGGTGACCCCAGACACCCCTACACGCTGGGATTGCTGCGCTCCATCCCGCGCCTGGATGCGGAGCGCAAAGAGAAGCTGACGCCCATTGATGGCCTTCCACCTGATCTGATCGACATGCCTACAGGATGCCCGTTTGCACCGCGCTGCACTTTTGCCATCGAACGTTGCCTGGCGGAGAACCCTCAGCTGGAGAGCGTGGGCTTGCGGCACAGCGTGGCTTGCTGGGTAGATGTCACCGGAGGGAAGAGATAACATGTCAGAGAACGACATCTTGCTCGAAGTGCAAAATCTCAAAATGTGGTTCCCTGTGACACAAGGAATTGTAGTCCAGCGCCACGTGGGCGACATCAAAGCCGTGGATGGCATCAGTTTCTTCATCCGGCGTGGCGAGACCCTGGGCTTGGTAGGGGAAAGCGGCTGCGGCAAATCTACCACCGGGCGTGCGATTCTGCAACTCTACCGGCCCACGGGCGGTGATGTGTTCTTTGAAGGGCAGAATCTCACTACTCTCAAGGGCGAGCCTCTGCGGCGTATGCGACGCAAGATGCAGATGATCTTCCAGGATCCGTACGCCTCGTTGAACCCGCGTATGACCGTGGGCGACATCGTCGGTGAGCCTTTGGAAGTGCACAACATCCTGAAGGGCAAGCAGCTCAGAGAGCGCGTCATGGAGCTACTGGAAGTGGTGGGCTTGAACCGCTACTTCATCAACCGCTACCCGCACGAGTTCTCGGGCGGCCAGCGCCAACGCATCGGCGTGGCGCGCGCGCTGGCGGTACAGCCGGACTTTATCGTCTGCGACGAGCCTATCTCGGCCCTGGACGTCTCCATCCAGGCGCAGATCATCAACCTGCTGGAAGAGCTGCAACGCACCTTCCACCTGACTTACCTATTCATCGCGCATGACCTCTCGGTGGTCCGGCACATCAGCGACCGCGTGGCTGTCATGTACCTGGGCAAGATCGTGGAGCTGACTACGCGTGAAGAGCTCTACGAGAATCCGCTGCATCCCTATGCCAAGGCCCTGCTCTCCGCCGTCCCCATTCCGGATCCGGTTGTGGAGGAGAAGCGCAAGCGTATCATTCTGACCGGAGACGTGCCCAGCCCGCGTGACCCGCCCAAGGGTTGCCACTTCCACACGCGCTGCGATCGCATGATCGCGGGAACGTGCGATGTGGAGGAACCCGAGTTCAAGAACGTGGGCAAGGAACACTGGGTGGCCTGCTACAGAGCGTAGCGCACAAGCTGGATGCTCGTGCCTCGACACTGATGATACCACCCACGGCGAGGTGGTCCAGCCAGGCGACGGTTGTTCGGAGAGGGGCCAACCTTCTGGCCCCTCTCTATCTTTGGCCGATTCAATGCACGCGGTCAGAGGAGCAGAGCTTTTGCGCGGATGAGGTGCGCTCGCGTTCAAGCTCCGCCCTGTAGATGCCCCACAAGTGCGCTGGCAGTAAACGCCCGATGGCCAGCATCACCTGCGTGCTGGCACGACGATCTCGCTCCTTCTTGTCCGCCCCAGGCCATGGGTTCAGGACAAAGGGCGCTCCGAAACGCAGTGTCAAGATCCCGTCGATTTCGGCCATGCCCACCGGCAGCAGATCCAGACCACGTTCTGCGAGACGAAGCAGCAGCCGGCCAGCGCCGGATGGAGGCTCGACCAGGCTACCGTCTTGGCTGTCACGGCCTTCGGGAGCCACGCCAACTGCCGGCCATTCCTGCGCTGAGCCTGCGCTGTACAGCGCCAAGATGCGGCGCACGGACTGGGCGCCTTCCTCAGTGTACTTCTCCTGGCGCGGCATGGGTGGAGTGGAAACGAAGCCATACGTGCGCGCCAAGCGTATGAACACCCAGTGCGTCAGCGGTGTCACCAATCGGCTCTTGAGTGGATTGGCATACGTCCAGCGATTGGCGAGCATCCATATCGTCTCAGGGCTGTCCGGCCGGCGTTCGGCGAGAGTCGCGGCGATGGCTGCCACACCCCACCAGGCGTGATAGCCAGGTTTGCGGTAGTGATTGGTCACCAGCACAAAGGGGCCGCCCACAGGGATGCAGCCGGCATTCTCGACTCGTGGCTGTGGTCTGAAGCACCTTACCATGCGTTTTGCGTCCGCACTGTAACTACGGCGCCTATTCAGGAGGACGGAGACGGCAATGGCGCACAATAGCCTGCAAGGCATGCCATATCTGGGGGTATGTTGGTTGGAGGCAGTTGCGTGTGCGCTCAAGGGCGGGTTCCGCATGCTCTGCGCGCAGCACCGGCTGGCAGTGCCGCGAAACTCACACGGCCCAGCTACGCCCTGGTCAGGCCGACGCCATCCAGGGTCACTCCGCAGTAGGGACACTTGGCTCCTGGCAGGAGGACGTTCTCCAGGATGCCAAAGCCGTAGCGGCGGATCAGCAGGTTATGGCAGTTGTAGCAGTGGGTGTTCTCGCCTTCTGAGCCGGGCACGTTCCCCTCATACACGTAGCGCAGGCCCGCTTCCAGGCCAATCTGTCGGGCATGATTCAAAGCCGCTGTCGGCGTGGCATGCCTGTCCTGCAAACGATAGTCCGGATGGAAGCGGCTGATGTGCCAGGGTGTTTCCACGCCTGCCTCGCGCGCAATCCACCCTGCCAGCTCACGCAGCTCGGCGTCAGAATCGTTCATGCCGGGCACAAGCAGTGTGGTGATTTCCACCCAGGTGCCCCTCTTTTTCATGGACAGAATCGAGTCCAGGACCGGCTGCAGACGAGCGCCGCAGGTCTTGCGGTAGAACTCGTCGCTGAAGGCTTTCAGGTCGACGTTGGCGGCATGCAGGTAGGTGCCAAACGCGTCCAGCATTTCCTCAGTCATGTATCCATTGGTTACGTAGATGTTTTTGATGTTGAAGCGGGCGGCCTGGACCGCCGTGTCGTAGGCATACTCGAAGAAGATCGTGGGCTCCGTGTAGGTGTAAGCGATGCTCTGGCAACCGTAGTGATGCGCCGCAGAGGCCAGATGCTCTGGGGAGGCCTCGTGCCCGTCCACTTGCCCGCCGTCGTGCAGCGTTTGGGAGATTTGCCAATTCTGGCAGAACGAACAGCGAAAATTGCAGCCCACGGTGGCAAAGGAGAAGGACTTGGACCCGGGGTAGAAATGAAACAGGGGCTTCTTTTCCACCGGGTCAATTGCCTGGGAAATGGAGAGTCCATACACCAGGGTATACAGCACTCCGCCTCGGTTCTCGCGCACCAGGCAGATGCCGCGTTTGCCCTCGGCAATGCTGCAACGGTGCGCGCACAGATGGCAGCGAACCTTGCCGTCCTCCAGCTTGTCGTACAACCTCGCTTCCTGCATTGGCTATGCCTCTTTCAGGCCGTCTGGGTACCTGAGTGCCAGATCGGTGTACAGCGCTTTGAACTTGCTCCATTGGGCCTTGTACTCGTCTGTGACCTGCTTTTCCAGAATCTTGGCCGGGACGCCCACGGCGATATGACCGGCCGGGATCTCTTGTCCCTGCCGCACTACGGCGCCCTCGGCGACGACCGACCACTCACCTACCACCGCCCAGTCGCTTACCACCGAACCCATGCCGATGACGGCATGATCGTGGATCGTAGCATTGTGGATGACTGCCCCGTGGCCGATGGTGACCAGCTTGCCGATGAGGGTTTTCTCATTGGGGCGTGCATGCACGACACAGTTGTCCTCGATGCTGGTACCGTCACCAATGACGATCGTGCCATAGTCTCCGCGCAGACGGGCGCCTGGGCCGATCCAGCAGCCCTCGCCTACCGTCACCGCCCCAATCACATCGGCAGAAGGGTGTACATATGCGCCCTCGCCCAGCTTGGGCCTTCGCCCTTCGAACTCGTATACGGCCATCCCCCCGCTCGCTCCTTTCAATGAACATGCATGTGAGGTGCTTCCATTGT
Source organism: uncultured Anaerolineales bacterium (assembly GCA_964478725.1). Classification (GTDB taxonomy): domain Bacteria; phylum Chloroflexota; class Anaerolineae; order UBA2200; family UBA2200; genus CAYZKS01. The sequence goes on along the minus strand of CAYZKS010000013.1, from coordinate 26,271 downwards.
AGAAGGCTATGCAATTCATGCAAAATGTGGTATAGTCACTCCAATTCGGTGGAGGCCGGCGATTCGTGATGATAGAAGATTGGGAAGCCGAGCAGTTTCGGGCTGCCCTCCCTCAGATTGAGCGCGATACCTCGACGTTTGAGGTACCCTTGTTGCCCGTGCGCGATACGGTCGTCTTTCCGCACGTGGCTGCTCCCCTCTTCGTGAGCCGCGATCGTTCTGTCAAGGCAGTGGAGAGCTCCATGTCGGGCGACCAGAGTATCGCTGTGTTCACCCAGAAGGACCCAGAATGCCAGGATCCTGGCGTGGATGACCTGTATGAGTATGGGGCCGAGGCGTTCATTGGCCGCGTTTGGCGCATGCCGGACCAGACCACCAGCGTCTTTGTGCAGGGTCGCAGACGGCTGCGCCTGCTGAAGATTGTCAAAACCGAGCCCTACATGCTGGCTCGCGTGGCGCCTGTGCTAGAAGACATGGACACCTCCATCTCCGCCGAGGCGCGCATGCGAGCCGTTTTGACACTCTTTGAGAAGGTCGTGCGGCTGAGTCGAAACGTGCCCGATGATGCCTTTGTTACGGCCATGAACGTGAATGACCCCGGCTGGCTGGCTGATCTGGTGGGCTCCAATGTCACTGTGGATGTGGCCCATAAGCAGGAGCTGCTTGAGACCGTGGAGCCGTTGAAGCGCTTGGAGAAGGTCAGCGTGCTCTTGGCCAAGGAGTTGGATGTGCTGGAGTTGGAGAGCCGCATCCATTCCCAAGTACAGCAGGAAGTCGATAAGAGCCAGCGCGAGTACTTTTTGCGCGAACAGATGCGAGTCATCCAGACAGAGCTGGGTGAAGGAGATCCGCAGGCGCGAGAGATCGCCGAGCTGCAGCAGAAGATCGCGGAAGCGAAAATGCCAGACGAGGTGCAGAAGAAGGCAGAGAAGGAGCTCAGCCGCCTGTCGGGAATGCCTCCGGCGACTCCAGAAGTGGGCGTTATCCGCACCTACATTGATTGGTTGCTGGACTTGCCCTGGGCCCAATCGACCGAGGACAACCTGGACATCGCCCACGCCAGCGAAGTCCTGAAGCGGAATCACTATGGACTCAACAAGGCCAAGGAGCGCATCCTGGAGTACATGGCTGTGCGCAAGATCGCTCCGGACAAGATGCGCAGCACCATCCTGTGCTTTGTCGGTCCCCCGGGGACAGGCAAGACATCGCTCGGCAAGTCCATTGCTGAGGCCCTCGGGCGCAACTTTGTGCGCGTGAGCCTGGGCGGAATCCGCGATGAGGCGGAGATTCGCGGCCATCGCCGTACCTATGTCGGTGCACTACCTGGGCGCATCCTGCAAACCATGCGGCGCGCCGGTTCGGTGAACCCTGTGTTCATGCTGGACGAGATCGACAAGGTGGGTGTGGACTTCCGAGGCGATCCTTCGGCCGCACTGCTGGAAGTGCTGGACCCTGAGCAGAATAGCGCTTTCTCGGACCACTACCTTGAAGTGCCCTATGACCTCTCGAAGGTGATGTTCATCACCACGGCCAACATCCTGGATCCCATCCCCCCGGCCTTGCGCGACCGGCTCGAAGTGGTCGAGTTCCCAGGTTACATCGAAGAAGAGAAGATAGAGATTGCCAAGCAGTTCCTCGTTCCGCGCCAACTGGAACAGCATGGCTTGAAAGGTTTGCACTTTCCCCAGGACACGCTGCGGCGCATGATACGGGAATACACGCTCGAAGCCGGCGTGCGCAATCTGGAGCGTGGGATTGCCAACATCTGCCGCAAGGTGGCCAGATTGGTGGCAGAAGGCAAGCAGCCACCGCGCTATATCCTCCCCAGGGCCCTGCACAGATACCTGGGTCCGCCCGAGTTCTTGTACGGCCAGCTCGAGAAGGTGGACGAGATCGGTCTTGCCACAGGCCTGGCCTGGACCGAGACGGGCGGCGATACCATGGCGGTTGAGGCTACCCTGATGCCGGGCAAAGGCACCCTGCTGTTGACCGGGCAGTTGGGCGAGGTGATGCAAGAGTCCGCCCAGGCCGCGCTAAGCTACGCACGCGCACATGTGAAGGAGCTTGAGCTGTCGGGCGTGGACTTTGACAAGATCGATGTGCACATCCACCTGCCAGAGGGGGCCATTCCGAAGGATGGCCCGTCTGCGGGAGTTACCATGGCCACGGCTCTGGTTTCGGCGTTGACGAAGAGGCCGGTGCGCCGCGACGTCGCGCTCACCGGGGAGATCACCTTGCGTGGCCGCGTTCTGCCCATTGGTGGCGTGCGTGAGAAGATTCTGGCGGCGCATCGCGCCGGGATGAAGCTGGTGCTGTTGCCCAAGCGCAACCAGAAGGACCTGGTTGAAGTGCCTCGCAAGGTGCAGCGCAGCATCGAGTTTGTGTGGGTGGAATGCATGGACGATGTTCTTCCGGTAGCGCTCATCGCTCAGAGGGCAGGACAGCCTGCGGCTGAGAGGCTCAAGCTCAAGCCTCGCAAGCGCTCTGCTTCGGTCAGAAACAGGCGGAGTGGGAAAGAACATGATGCAGAGACTTTGCCTTGATCAAGGATCCGCGATGCGACGCGGCTTGTGGCCTGGCCTGCTGCTCGTGCCTCTCCTGTGCCTCGCATTGGCGGGGTGCGCCACAACCAGCACTGAAAAGCCGCCCGAGTTGACGGTCAACATCCCGGCTGATCTGCTGCCGGACAGGCCGGGAGCCAGCGTCAAAAGGGTGGATGCCGACAGCGATGGCAAGCTCGAATGGTTGGTCTTCTATCGCTTCGACCAGGTAGGCGGGGGCGGGCCAGTGGCTGCGATCATCTACGACGTGGCAGCCAACGCGGGCCAGCTGCCAGTGCTCTACCCTTACAAGCTGCGCACGCCGGACCAGAGCTACCTCGCACAGCAGGTTCCGGATTGGGCGATGCTGGACATCATGCCCGAGCCTGGTGGTGTTGGGCGCAAAGAGCTGGTGCTCAGCACTGCCAACGACCTGGTCATCTTCCAGGCCAATGGCAATGTTGTGAACCAGCCCCTGGACGATCCTCCTCTGTACCGCTGCATTGGCTTCTTCCGCAGCGATGGCGGTGTAATGCTGGATCCGGAGAGCCGCCGTGTAACCGTCACCAGGCTGGCCTACGAGCGCAGCCAACTGGTCAAGCGCGACTACTACGCGCCTGTGGCCGATGGTTACTTTGTCACCGGGACGACCACGCTGGTTTCTCCGCTTGAATCTGCAGTGGGCTTTCCTGGGGAAGTGCCTTCTGGTATCTTGGACACTCCCTACCCCGAGAAGATCGTGATGGCTTTCTACAAGACCCTGGGCAACCCCGAACTCAAGCCAACCATCCTCGAGTACCTGACTACGCGGGCGAGCAACGAAATGGCGGCGGGCAGGCTCCAATATGGCTCACCCTATGCGTTGGACCAGATCAACTATGCCGTGGTGAAAGAAATCGGCTACCTCGCCACCCAAGAGGATACGCCGTCCACGGTGGTCACGGTTGATGTGGTGTTCGTCTCCAAATCGGGTGCCAGAAGCCCTCTCAAGGAGATCAGTTGGCAGCTGGTGCGCCAGGAGAGCCGCTGGAAGATGGATTTCGCGCAGTAGTGGATCCTGACCACTGGTAGAAGCACAGCAGAGTACTGCCGTATTTGCGCTGATCAGATAGCACCAAGTGGGTAAGAGCGAGGGTCTCGTATTCCTTGGGGTAGATCTGTGCAATGGCCAAGCCAGCGGATGCGATCAGCGATGACGTATCGAGCGCCTGCAGCGTGCGCGCCCAGAGCCCTCGATACTGGGGCGGAGCCACGTAGACGATGTCGAATGGCCTGCCCTGGTAACTGGCGATGAACTTGAACACATCTGCGCGGACCAGACGCGCACGCTCCGCCAAGCCCGTGGCTTGCAGGTTGTGACGTATGGTGCTTGCGGCGCGCTCGTCGCGCTCCACGAAAACCGCCTGGCGCGCTCCCCGACTGAGCGCCTCAATCCCCACCGCCCCTGTCCCCGCGAATAGGTCCAGGAAGCAGGCATCCTTTACCCTGCCCATCAGGATGTTGAACAGGGCGCTCTTGACACGATCAGTGATGGGACGCGTCGTCTCTCCAGGCACAGAGCGCAGGCGTAGAGATTTGGCTTCTCCGGAGACCACTCTCATCCCGCTGCCTCCGCTCCAGCGCGTCCTTTGACGGTCTGGCCCAGGAGTTGCTGCAGGCTACTCATCGTCTCTTCCGGGAAATCAAGGGACTCCTGCGTGGCTGTGTGCAGGTCCGCGTAGACGCCGCGGTACTGGCTGGGAAGCAATGCTGCAATCTGCCACATGATCTCATCCGTCATGCGCTGGCGTGTGGCATGGGTGACGGCCTCGGTAGGCTGCTTCAGGCGAAAGGGCTGTCCAAAACTCAGGTGGACAGGAGTGCGGCGCAGCCGCCGCCAGTATCGTGCATAATGCTCGTGACCATAGATGGCCATAGGCACAATGCACGTGCTGGGCGCGCGCAACGCCAGCATCACGGCGCCTGGGCGGCCGCTGCGCAAGCTGCCATGGTGACTGCGGGTGCCCTCGGGCGCGAGGCCCAGTAGATTGCCAGTGTGCAAGACTTGCAGGGCGCGTCGAAAGGCGTCGAGATCGAGCTCACCGCGCCGGATGGGAATGGTGCCCCAGGCGCGTGCTACCAGCCCGAGCACGGGGTTCTTCCACAGCTCGGCCTTGACCAGGCCGGTGATATGCCGAGGCATGATCGTGTATAGCAGCGGGGCGTCGATAAAGTTGACGTGATTGATTGCCAGGATCACCGGTCCGCTGGCCGGGATCCTCTCGAGTCCTTCTGTCTGCACGTGCAGCAAGAGCCTGGCCAGGAGCTTGACCAGCCAACCCGCGGCCTCTCCAACTACAGCCATCGAACGCGTTTTGAACGTCATGCCGGATTCCCGCTACTTTGTGCTATCAACGCGTTGCCACAAGAGGGCGAACGCTCTCTTGCGCCAACGCACGTCCCATGTGACGCGCAACCAAAGGTGAATTCGCGCCGCGAACAGCAGCAGCGTCCAAAGAAGCTCCCGAGGGCTGCGGGCAAAGGACAGCGCTTGCCACGTTCCTTGCCAGGCTTCCGCGCGAAAGGAGCGCATGCCGCGGGAGCGCGGCATGTAGCCCTGTGCATATCCGCCAGTAGAACGGACCTTCTGGCTCAGCCAATCTCGGTAGGATGCGGGGTACTTGACGTACACTTCCGCACTCGGTGCATAGGCCGTGCGAAACCCCTGCTGCCAGATGCGATGCGAAATCAGGCCGTCTTCGGCCAGAGAGTCCTCGGGGATTGGCCCAACCAACTCACGCTGGAGCGCATATAGATAGCCAGAGCATTCAAAAAACGCGCTCTGGGCGGCGCGCATGCTGCGCTGATGGTGCGCCGCATCCACCAGCAGATGGGACCAGTAGCCCAGCATTGTGCTGCGCGGGCTGATCGAGACAGGCCTGCCGCTAACGATGCCCACCTGTGGATCCTCGAAGGCGGCGAGCAGAGCGCGCACGGAGCCCGGCGCCACGTACACATCCCCATCGCTCAAGATGACAATATCGCTGTGCGCTGCCTTGAATGCGACATTCAGCGCGGCTGGCTTGCCCTTGCCCTCGTCGCGCATACAGATCACGCGTGTGTCATGTGCGGCCAAAGGAGCGACGACAGCGGCGGTCTGGTCATCGGGACAAACCACCAAAAGCTCCCACTCCTGGCCAAGGTCCTGGTCGACAAAAGCCTGGACGGCCCGCAGGATGGTGTTCTCTTCGCGATAGGCGGTAATGACGATTGTGATCACGGCGTCGGTCCTGCGCCAAGTTTAGCACACAATGTAGCTGCAACCAAGCAGATGAGTCGAGTGGAACGCAGCTTGACGCTGAGGTCACACTCGCATGCCCAGTCTCGACGGCTTCCGGATAGCCTTCTCTTGGCTGGCCGCGTGTTTGGAGAGCGACCTTGCCCTGCCTATAATCACGGCGGTCGAGGAGACATGCACAACCAGGCTTTGTCATTGCTCAAAGTGGACAGGATGCACGTAGCGCCGCGAGCGCTGGAGCTGTCGCCGGCAGCGGCGCAGCGGCGCTTCAACAGCGTGTGGGCGCCGCTGGAGGAGCTGTTGTCGCGCCTGCGCCCACTGCCGGCGGGATTGGTGCGGTTCTGGCTGCAACAGCCGGGCGGGCACGTAATCATCACGCACTTGCCCTCCAGCTATGAGCCGGGCCCGAGAGCGTTGAAGCACCACGTGCTGTACAACGTGGCTTGTGTCTCCGTCTCTGATCTGGCACGGGATTCACTGCATGCTCTGGTGCCCTTGGGCTGCCTGCTGGACCATCTGCTGGGCTGCGGCGGGGTCGAGGATGGCAAGTGGCTATCCGAGGGAGGCGGCCTGACTCCCGCCTTGAGTCGCGTAGGGGCACGAGTCGCCGAGTTGTTTCAGCTGGGCAATGGCTTTGACGAAGAGGCGCGGGGCCACGTGCGCGCTTACTGGGCGCGCTCTCTGGCGCTCTACCTGCACGATCGCAATGCCCTCAACGTGGCTGACCCACTGATGGAAAAGCTTCTGCGCACCGCGCTGTTCTCTACCGCTTTTTGGCGCTCGCACAGAGTCTAGTGTGCAGCATCGGGCACAGCCCTGCCCTGCAGATCATAGTCCAGGGCACGCTCGATGCTGGTCAAGACCATCTGCCCTGGTTCCCACCTACCTGCGACGAACACGTAGCCGTCAATCTCGGGGGCGTCGCGGTAGCTCCGGCCCACGCTGACACCCCTGGCGCTGCCTTCGATCAGCACCTCCAACACGCGCCCCACTTGCGATTGATTGCGCGCGAGCGAGATGTCACGCTGCAGCTCCATGGCGCGTGCGTAGCGCTCTTCGGCCAAGGCATGCGGCACCTGGGCAGGCAGACGTGCCGCGGCAGTGCCCTCCTCGCACGAGTAGATGAAAATACCAACCTTATCGAACTGCATCTCGGCCATAAAGTCGAGCAGGGCGGCGAATTCTTGCTCCGTTTCTCCGGGGTAGCCCACGATAAAGGCCGTGCGGAGTGCGATGTCGGGCATGGCCCGGCGCAGGTCCTCAATCAGCCTGCGCACTCCCACCATGTCGGGTGAGCGCTGCATGCGGCGAAGTGTGTCCGGGTGCGCGTGCTGTAGCGGCAGGTCCAGGTAGTGGCAGACCTCCGCATGCGCGGCCATGCAGTGCACCAGGCGTGGAGTGATGTGCTGTGGATAGGCGTACATCAGCCGTAACCATGCAGGCCTGGCCTGCGATTGAAGGACGCCCTGGAGCAAATCGGGCAGCGCATCGTGCCTTCCCAGGTCGCGGCCATAGGCGCTGGTGTCCTGGGCAATCAGAATGATCTCGCGGGTGCCCTGAGCCACCAACTGCTGTACCTCTGCGATGACTGCGGCCGGCATTTTGCTGCGCTGTGGGCCTTTGATCAAGGGTATGGCACAAAAGGCACATGGCGCGCTGCAGCCATCCGCGATCTTCACGTACGCGCTGGCGCCCTGGCTGAGGCGTGGAACGCTGGTCACCACCGACAGCTCATCCTGCGGCCGGACGCTCGCATTGGACTTGGTTGGCAGCAGCTGCTCCAGGCGCGCTACCACGTCCGCCCATTCGCGGGTGCCCAGAATGCCATCCACACCCGCCACGCTGTGCTTCAGCTCCTCGCCTTGGCGCTGCGAGAGGCAGCCTGCTGCCAGGAGCACCTGGCCGGCTTGCTTGCGATTGGCCAGATCGCGCAATGCAGCCAGAGACTCCTCACGCGCAGTGTCGATGAAACCACAGGTGTTGACAATCAGCGCATTGGCTCGCTCTGGCCGCTGCGCCTCGCCCCAGCCCGCTTGCATTAGCAGCACGCGCATGCCTTCGGCATCCACGCTGTTCTTTGGGCATCCCAATGACAACAGGTAGAAACGTCTTCTCAATCCGAGCTCTCCAAATCACAACCGGCCAGGGCGATAGCCACCGGCCGGCTTGACGACAATCGGAACATCCTCAAAGAATCATGGTGCTTTGGTGGACGTAGGCAAAGGTGTGCGCGTGGGGACGCCAGGCGCAGCCCATTCCTTCTCCACAACTTGTCCTGCCGGGCCCAGCCAGCCCAGCAGTTGTCCGTTCAGCATCACGCGCACGGCCTCGGGCCTGCCTCCGCGCAGCACGATGCGCTCGCGAGCCGACCAGACCCGCCTGCTGCCAGGCTCCAGTGTTCCCGCGTAGACTTCCTGCCCGTCCACTTCAGCCCGAACCCAGGAAGCCGCCCCCACAATGTCCACGGTCAGCTCGAGGGCAGGCGCGGGCACAGGAATCGATGTGGGGGTGAGGGTGGCAGTGGGCGGCAAAGGCGTGTGCGTAGGGGGCGTCGTAGGAGATGGCGGCACTGCAGTCACTGTGGCAGTAGCTGTTGGAGCCGGTCGGAAGAAAGGCAACGTTGCGATTGGGATGCGAATGTACCCCTGCCATACGGCCGCGGCGAGTGCCAACACAAGCAGCACGACCCCCAATGGCCAAAGACGGCGCAGGCTGAGCGGTCTGAGGGGCTCGTCCAGCATGGGCGGGATGGGCGCCTCGGGCTGTGGTGCAGCGGACTCTCTGTAGAAGGCCAGCACCTGCTGTGGATCCAGGCCAAGCGCGCTAGCGTAATTGCGGATGAATCCCTTGACATAAACTGACGCTGGCAGCAGGTCGAGCTTTTCCTCTTCCAGGGCCTGCAGATATGCAGCACGGATCTTGGTGGCTTCCTCTGCTTGCTGCAGCGAAAACCCCTTGTCTTCGCGAGCCTTGCGCAGGAGCTCGCCCAATTGCCCCATCTAGGTGGTACCTCCCCGGGGTCTACCCAGTTCAGAAATATATACTGCATCGGTTGAAATGTCAAACCTATGTAACAACTGGGTTTCTTGACACAGGGCCGTAGCGGTTTGGACGCCCTGGATTTGCCTATCCCCGGCATATCTGGCACCAACCTGATAGGTTCTGACAGGTTTGCGCGCGTATACTTCGTGTTGCTAGCAAGCTTACGGCTGCAAGTGCAGTGCGCGTGAGCTTGCTGCTGTTGTCTTGGAGCACAATTTCCCGAGGTGCGATTGGACAAGCTCTACAAAATGGCAATACCGGAACGCATGGCCTTGCTGCGCCAGTTTGCTGGCCTGACAGAACAGGAGGCACGCGCTCTCTCCGGAGCGGGCGGTCTGGATGTGGCGCAAGCCGATCACATGGTGGAGAACGCCGTGGGCGTTTTCGGATTGCCCCTCGGCATCGCCACCAACTTCCTCATCAATGGCCGCGATTGCCTCATCCCGATGGCGATCGAGGAGCCGTCGGTGGTTGCGGGAGCCAGCTTCGCAGCGCGGCTGGTGCGCGACGGCGGTGGTTTCAGCACTTGCAGCGATGAGCCGATCATGATCGGACAGCTTCAGGTGCTGGACGTGCAGGACCCATGGTCGGCGCGCTTTGAGCTACTTGCGGCCAGGGAGCGCATCCTGACCCTGGCCAACGCCCAGGATCCGGTGATGATCAAGCTCGGCGGCGGTGCGCGCGATGTGCAGGTACGCGTGATCGAAGACAGTCCGGCCGGCCCGATGCTGGTCGTGCACCTGTTGTATGACGCGCGCGATGCGATGGGAGCCAACACGGTCAATACTGCCGTCGAGGCCATTGCTCCGCTGGTGGCGGAGATCACGGGTGGGCGCACACTGCTGCGCATCCTGTCGAACCTGGCGGATCGCCGGCTGGCGCGGGCCAAGGGAACGGTGCCCGCCAAGTCGCTGGCGCATGGCGAGTTCGACGGCGCGCAGGTGGCGCAAGGTATCGTAGAGGCGTGGGCCATGGCTGCCGCTGATCCCTACCGCGCCGCCACGCATAACAAGGGCATCATGAACGGAGTGGACGCCGTAGTCATCGCCACTGGCAACGACTGGCGCGCCATTGAGGCCGGGGCGCATGCCTACGCCGCGCGCAGCGGATGCTATACCTCGCTCAGCACCTGGCAGTTGGATGCGGATGGAAATCTCGCAGGCACGTTGGAGCTACCCATGGCCGTCGGCATCGTTGGGGGTGCAACGCGCGTGCATCCCGCAGCCAAGGCGGCGCTGAAGCTGCTGGGCGTGCAGACGGCACGCGAGTTGGCGGAGATCATCGCCGCAGTGGGCCTGGCGCAGAATCTGGCTGCGCTGCGCGCGCTGGCCAGCGAGGGTATTCAGCGCGGTCACATGAAGCTCCATGCGCGCCAGGTGGCCATCGCCGCAGGCGCGGAGAGCGAACTGATCGAGCCGGTCGTGCAGGCTATGCTCGACGGTGGGACCGTCCGGCTGGACAAGGCTGAAGAAATCCTGAAGAAGCTGAGAACAAACAAGTGATGAAACCAGCGAGAGAAGTAGGCATCGTGGGCTACGGCGCATACGTGCCGCGCTACCGTCTGCCCGCCTCCGAGGTTTCACGCGTGTGGATGGAGGGCAAGGCTGGCCTGCCGGTAGAGGAGAAATCTGTGCCGGGCCTGGATGAAGACACCGCTACCATGGCCATCGAGGCTGCTCGCAACGCGCTCGCGCGTGGGAGCGTTGACCCTCAGGACCTGCGGGCGGTGTGGGTGGGAAGCGAGTCGCACCCCTACGCCGTCAAGCCGACCTCGACCATCGTGGCGGAGGCCATCGGAGCCACGCCCAAGGTGCTCGCAGGTGACTGGGAATTTGCGTGCAAGGCCGGCACGGAGGCGCTGCAGGCAGCTTTTGCCCTGGTAGGCTCGCACATGGCTGACTATGCCATGGCCATCGGTATGGACACCGCCCAGGGCCGGCCCGGAGACGCGCTGGAGTACACCGCAGCCGCCGGCGGAGCCGCCTACATCGTGGGCCCGCGCGAAAAGAGCTTGGCCTACCTCGAGGGCTCGTATTCCTACGTGACGGACACGCCAGACTTTTTCCGGCGTCCCTACCGTCACTACCCAGAGCACGGTGGCCGCTTCACGGGCGAGCCTGCATATTTCAAGCACGTTACCGTGTCAGTGAAGGCCTTGCTGGAAGAGCTGGGCCTTGCGCCAGGGGACTTTGCCGCTGCGATCTTTCACCAGCCTAACACCAAGTTCCCGCAACGTGCAGCGCAGATGCTGGGCTTCAACAAGGAGCAAATCCAGACCGGATTGCTGGCGCCTCAAGTGGGAAACGTCTACGCCGGTTCGTGTTTGTTGGGGTTAAGCGCGGTCTTGGACGAAGCCAGGCCCGGCGACCGCATTCTGGTGGGATCCTTTGGTTCCGGGGCGGGCAGTGATGCCTTCTCCTTCGTCGTGACCGATCTGATTCGCAAGCGCCAGGCTCTGGCCCCCAGGACGCGGGACTATGTCGCGCGGCGCAAGCCTGTCGACTATGCGCTCTACACGCGCTATCGCCACAAGCTGCAGATGCAGTAGGCCGGAGGACATTGCTTTTGCGTCAAGTCAGCATTGTAGGCATTGGACAGACCAAGGCTGGCGAACACTGGGAACGCTCGCTGCGCGACCTGGCTTCGGATGCCATTCTGGCAGCGCTCAAGGATGCGCATGCGGAAAAGGTGGATGCGCTGTATGTGGGCAACATGCTCTCGGGTGAGCTCACGGCGCAGCAGCACCTGGGCACGCTGATCGCGGACTGGGCCGGCCTGGGCGGTGTGGAGGCCATCAGGGTTGAGGCGGCGGATGCCTCCGGTGCGGCCGCGGTGCGTTTGGGCTACCTGGGGGTTGCCAGTGGCGTGCAGGACGTGGTGGTGGTCTGCGGTGTGGAAAAGACCACGGATGCGGATGCCGAGACGACCACGGCTGCCTGGAGCGCAGGCACAGATGCGGAGTACGAAGCCTTCCAGGGCCTGACCATGCCGGCCATGGCCGGGCTGCTGATGCGACGCTACATGCAGGAGTTCGGTGTGGGCCGGGAGGACCTGGCGCCCTTTGCGGTGAACGCGCACAAGAATGGGGCCAACAACCCCAATGCCATGTTCCGTTCGACCATCAGCGTTGAGACGTTCATGAAGGGCGGCATGCTGGCGGACCCCATCGGCATGTTCGACGCTGCCCCGTTGTGCGACGGCGCGGCCGCGGTGGTCTTGTGTGCTGGCGAGCGGGCCAGGGATCTGGGAGGCAGGCCCGTGCGCATCCTGGCATCGGCGATGGCCACGGACCGCCTGGCGCTGCACAGCCGCCGCGACCCGTTGTTTCTGCATGCCGCCTACCTGTCGGCGCTCAAGGCTTATGAGCAGGCGGGTGTCGGGCCGCGCGAGATTGGGCTGTTCGAGCTGCACGATGCATTCACCGTGATGGCAGCGCTGTCGCTGGAGGCGTGTGGTTTTGCAGACCGCGGCCAGGGCACGCGGCTGGCCAAGGACGGTGAGATTGGATTGCAGGGACGCATACCGCTCAGCAGCATGGGCGGTCTGAAAGCGCGCGGGCATCCCATCGGCGCCACTGGCGTGTACCAGATCGTGGAGTTGGCGCAGCAATTGAGGGGCGAAGCAGGCGCGAACCAGGTCCAGGCTCACCTGGGTATGGCGCAGAGCTTGGGCGGCAGCGGCGCCACCGCTGTCACTCATATTCTTGGAGCCTGAAGAAACAGGGTCATACGGAGATCTGGATAGATCTGCCTGCTCGCCAGTGAGCGCGAGTTGGCTAGGCAAGCAAGGAGGTTTTGGTTAGACATGAACGTACCGAGGTTTTGGAGAACAGAACGAACGCGTTATGGACTGGTGGGCGAGCTCTGCCGCGCCTGCGGCAGGCCCATCTTCCCGCCGCGTGACGTCTGTCCGCACTGCACCGAAGCCGGGCAGGACGTGCACGCGTTTGGCGGCAAGGGGCAGGTGTACTCGTTTTCGACGGTCTACGAGGCGCCTGCTGGCTACACGGACAACCAGCCCTACACCGTCGCTATGGTCAAGCTGGACGAAGGCCCGCTGCTGACGGCGCAACTGACCGACGTGGACAACGCTGATGTGCGCGTGGGCATGCCCGTGGAGATGGTCACCCGCAAGATCAGGGAAGAGGGCGAGAGCGGCATGATCGTATACGGGTACAAGTTTCGTCCCGTGATGCAAGCCTAGGCCGGTGGATTGATTGCGAAGTGCTCACTGCATACAGAGCGCTTCTGTGGTTTGCGGTACAACCACAGCATACGAGTAGTTCGCGAAATGAATAGCACGAAGCTCTAGGAAACGCCGCATGAGCTGGCCTCCGCCACGACCACCTGGAGCGTGTCCTTGAATTCGCACAATTCCATCCCTACCGATCAGCCGCCGGCTTCTTTGATCGCTCGCATCGGCAATCAGGCGCCTGAGTTCTGGAAGGCGTTGCGCAACACACCGGAAGCCTTCCGCCTGGTCTGGTCGGCCAGCCGGATCGCCGCACTGGTGGCGGGCAGCCTGACCCTGGCCGCAGCAGTTCTGCCAGCAGCGCAAGCATGGGCAGGTAAGCTGATCATCGATGCCATCGTGGACGCTACGAGCCAGAGCCTGGAGCCGGCCGCTGGACTCCGCTATGTCGCTCCGTACCTCGCGCTGGAGCTGGCACTCGTGGTAATCAGTTCATTGACAAGCCAGGTGCGTTCTCTTTTTGACCGCATCCTCCAGTCGCAACTGACGAACCACGTCAATGGCCTGATCATTCGCAAGGCGATCAGCCTGGACCTGCAATTCTTCGAAAACCCCATCTTCTACGATACCTTACAGAACGCGCGGCGCCAGGCTGACGTGAGTGCGCTTAACATCGTCAACTCCACACTGCAGATGGTGCAACAGGTCATCACGCTGGTGTCCCTGATCATCTTGCTCGTGCGGTTCAGCTCGTGGCTTGCGGCGATCGTCTTCGTGTCCGCCATCCCAGCCTTTCTCTCCCAATCCCAACACGCTGAGCGCGCGTTTCGTGCTGTCAGCCGCCGCGCGCCGGAAGCCCGCCTGTTGAACTACCTGGAGGCACTGCTTACGGATAACTACACGGTCAAGGAGATTAAGCTCTTCGGGCTGGGTGAGCCGCTTCTTGAACGTTATCAAACGCTATTCACGCGTTTCTACCTGGAAGACCGCGCCATTGCCGAGCGGCGCACAATCGCGGGTTTGGGCTGGGGCATGTTATCCAACCTGGCCTACTACGGCAGTTATGCCTGGATCGTCCTGCGTACGATCACCGCTCGCATCACTCTGGGCGACATGACCATGTTCCTCACGATCTTCCGGCAATCCCAGAACTCGGTCAGATCTCTGCTCGACAGTCTGAATCGCCTCTACGAGAGCAATCTGTTTCTTGATAATCTGATGGCGTATCTGAAACTGCAGCCCCTGCTGGTCTCGCCGGCCAATGGGCTTACGGCGCCCGCGCCCATTCGCCAAGGAATAGAGTTCAGGAATGTGTCTTTCCGCTACCCGGGTTCTGACGTTTACGTGTTGCGCAACATCAATCTGCACATTCAGCCCGCTGAACGCATCGCGCTGGTGGGCCTCAACGGAGCAGGCAAGACGACGCTAATCAAGCTGCTCACGCGACTCTACGACCCGACGGACGGTCAGGTGCTGCTTGATGGTGTGGATCTTCGCGATTATGACCTGACCAGCTTGCACCAGCGATTCGGCGTCATCTTCCAGGACTTTGTGCGCTACCAGTTCACGGTGCGGGAGAACATCGGCTTCGGCCAGGTAGATGCACTCGATGATCTCGCCCGTATCCAAGATGCGGCGGACCGTGGCGGCGCCATCCCGGTGATCGAGGACATGCCGCAGGGTTACGATACCATGCTGGGGCGGCGTTGGGAGAAAGGTCTGGAGCTGTCGGGCGGGCAGTGGCAGAAGATCGCCCTGGCCCGCGCGTTCATGCGCAAAGCTGAGGTGCTGGTGTTGGACGAGCCCACTTCGGCGTTGGACGCAGAGGCAGAGTACGAGGTTTTCCGGCGCTTCGGCGAGCTGATAGAGGGCCGCATTGCCGTGTTAATCTCGCACCGATTCTCGACTGTGCGCATGGCCGACCGCATTGCGGTGCTATCGGCGGGCAAGATAATCGAACTTGGGAGCCATGCCGAGCTGATAGAGCTTGATGGCGCTTATGCGCGCTTGTTCAATCTGCAGGCGGAAGGGTATCGCTAGACCCGCTGTGCTAGTGCATCACTTGTTGGCGATTAGCCCTGACGTGGCCGAGACCCTCCGGACGTCGAGACCGGGCAGTCAGCGCCCCACCACCTAGCAGATGGCCTCGACAACCAACCCCGGCTGGCTGACATGCCCGAGGCTCTGCGGTTGCGCCGATGGAGAGGAGGGCTATAATCGGTGACAGTAGCCAACCGCCGGGTGGCCTCCGCTCCCGGAAGGAGAAGTTTGAGTCATGAATAAGCAGAATCGGCATAAGGCGAAAGACCTGAGCACAGAAGAGTCACCGCTCGAGATCAGCCATCTCAGACGCCGGGAGATACAAGCGCCGATAGCCGCTTGTCTAATCCGGGCATTCGCCAGGGTGATGGGCCAGGACAAGGCTGAGGAAGTGGCCACGGCAGCGATTCAAGCAGATGCGATGACGGCTGGAAAAACGGTGGCTGAGAAGTATGGCGGCAATGGCATTAAGGAACTGAGCCGAGTCGTTAGAGAGGTATGGGCCGCAGACGGCGCCATAACGATCCGCGTTCTGGAGGAAACGGAGCGAGATCTCAGCTTCGATGTCACGCGTTGCCGTTATGCTGAGCTATACGAGAAGGCGCAGATGAAGGAGCTGGGATTCTGCCTCTCCTGTTGCCGCGACGAGCCCTTCACCAAGGGGTTCAACCCCTGCATCAAGTTCTCGCGTAGCCAGACCATCATGCAAGGCGCGCCCACATGCGACTTCCGGTTCGTCCTCGAGCGGCCCTAGTCCACTGTCCCGTCCACAGGGACTTCACCATCGCGTGCTAACGTGCTCTAGGGGGCCCTGTTCTTGCGCTCCCACATGGCCTTGATGGCCTTGATCTCGCCCAGATGCTCGTAAGCATCCGTCATAAAGTCACGCATGCACAGGTAGGTCGTTTCCGGAGGGCGGGGCATGTCGGGGTGCGTCGGCCAGCCGGGCGGCGGGCGATACAGGTAGTCATTAGGCATGTCCCGCAAGTGCACCCGCAGAGCCTCGCATACTTGCTCAAAGTACTGCAGCAGCTCATGGGCAGTCAGAACTGGCAGAGCCTCGACTTGTGCACGCGTGTACCCGACCAGGTTGCCCAACCCGGCGGTGCCGATGCCTGTAGGGTCATAGCGCTTCCTCAAGGCCCAGCCGAACAGGTACCAGAGTTCCTCGCGGGAAGTGCGCTTCTCCAGGATACGCGCCCGCAGGAGGTCGAGCGAACGGCTGACGTGCCAGAGCGTGACGCCGATGCTGTTGGCTTCTGGATCGGGCTGCCACTGCAGGGCCTCGGGGGAAATGCTGGTCAACAGAGAGCGCACTTGGTCGAGCAGGTTGAGCAGCAAGTCGAGCAGGACTTCTCGGCCAGTCATCGGTCTTGCCTCCTCTATGTGCGAGCCTCTTTGAGGACGCCGCGGTCGTCGGGTTTCGTCCCCCCGCACGGCCATAACGGCGCATACTGCGACGGTTTGGCTACCCCTCCCAATCCTGGATTCGAGAATGGGAGCATAGTAGCCTGCCCGCTTCGATGCGAGACTGCTTGAGAATCTGGATTGGCGGAATCATACCACAACACTCTACGAGGGCATAATCATGAGTTCAGGCTCTGCCCCAGCCCGGATGCATGCGAATCAGCATGATCAGGATGAACACCGCCGCGGCAGCTAGCTCCGAGCGGACCAGGATATTGTCGTCGAGCGCAATGTCCACGTAGTGATGATGTGGTTTCATGTAGCGTTTGAGCGCCGCGATGCCGGCGGCCTGGTTCTCCAGAACAACCAGGCGGACGCCCTCGTGCTTCAGCTCCTGCGCGAGTCCGGCGTGGTCGGGATGGTAGTGCGTGACCAGCAGGTGGGTGATCTCTTCAAGTCGCGTGCCCAACGGTGCCCTCAGCCCCAACGCGTAGCGCGTAGGGCAGGACCCAATCTGCTGCATGCTCACCGGGTCAACTGCGGTGAGGTGTAAGCGACTCAACGTGCCCGTGCCAGCGATCTGCGTCACTTTTTACCGTGTAGTATCGCGATGGTGCCGAGCATGAAAGGCAGTTTGAGAGCCTTGGGAATGAACGAGGAGTCATTGGTCGGGATCAAATTCGCGCTTTCCAGTCCCCAGGCTCTAATGACGCCGAGGAGATCGGCGGCCTCTCCGTAGACTGTCTTCCAAAGAAAGAGATCCTGAAAGACAAAGACGCCCCCCTTCTTCAAGACCCTGAGGGCTTCTTTGAGGAGCAGCCTCTTGTCTCTCACCTCTCGTACCTCATGGAAGACCAGGTTGCTGACCACTGCGTCGAACGTGGCATCGTCGAAGGGAAGTGCCGCAGCACTTGCCCTCTGGAATGTGACCGCCTTGGCGAGTCCCTCGGTGGACGCGTTTCTCTCGCAGATGGCCTTTGAGTATTCCCACGACGCTCCCCACGAATCGATGCCGGTGACATGAGCCATGGGATACGCCTTCGCGATCGCTATGGTGAGCGGCCCGTTGCCGCAGCCGATATCGAGAACCTTGCCTTCTCCGTCCCAGCGCAAGTGCTGCAGGACCAGGTCCTGAATGCTGAATTGGATGGCAGCGCCCTGGGCCGAGAAGGCGTGCCGGGCATAGGCGAAGTAGACAGAGCACGCGAATAGAAGAATTGCGGGTAGGGCGAACCACGGAGACAGAATCGAAAGCACCAAAAAGATTAGAGCGAGGGCGCCAGGAATGTAGACCAGCTTGGACGGAACCCAATTGGCATACTCTGGCCGGGATGGATCAGATGCAGGCATGGCTACGGACCTCCAGTTGCAAGATGATGCGCAGATATCTTGGATGAGGAACACAGCAGTAGAGGCGTTCCGTTGCGCGGGTATGTCCCTCGTGTATGGTGACCTGCACGCTGAATCGCTTGCCCCATGTCGCTTCAGCCCAATTCCTGCGACGAATGCCACTAAAATATGACCAGCCCCAGACATCAGAGGGCATTCCCTTCGCCGCTGAGTTCTCGGGCGCCCTGGTGGTCTCTGGCCACTACTTCTAGCGAGGATGAATGAGCGAACGTAACGGCGGAACGAACCGGCCTGTCCTCGCCATGTAGTCATAGTAGCAATGCAGACTGTGCCGAGTCTCCTTGCCCAACTCATCCCCCTTCTCTTCTTCTGACCAAGGGTAGATAGCATCCTGTCCTCCGACAGTAAGCCTCGTACTCAGCCCCGTGCATCCGTCGCAAGTACTTCTCCTCGGCACGTACCTTCATGTCGTAGCCAATGACATTGACCACCAAGACAAGAAGCATCAACAAGCTGGGAGCGATGAGAAACGTACCCAGCACCAAGAGCAATACCCCTAGGACACAAGGATTGCGTATGTAGCGATAGATGCCTCTGGTGACCAACCTTGTCTTCGCCCTGGGAAAGGCGAGGCAAAACGACTCCCCCAACGTCATCTCACCAGCGATGCCCACCAGCAGACCGATGGTGCTCAATGCGATGCCTACTCCCCTGATTACGCCGTTGTCCAGCAAGGCGATACTTCCGAACCAGGTCGCACTGTGGGGTTCAAAGATATAGAGCAGCGTCACTACCAGCCACAGCAATGAGGCGCTGGAAGTGACTATGGCTCCCCCAGCGTGTCCATCCATTGTGCCTTTAGGGTCGTACCCTCGCCGCCGCACGACCACCAGGGTGGCAATAAACGTAATAAGAAAGACAGCGAGGACAGAGCCAAGGAAGACTCGATCGTAGGTCATCTATCTCTGCCGATTGGATACCTTGGGCGGAATCCAGCCAATCCGTTCGTAGAACTGCACGGACGCAAGTTACCCATACAATGTGCCTGATCTTGCTCTCTTGTGGCTTGCTCAGCGTAACAGTGACAACCAGATGATACACTCAGGACCGGGATTCACCAAGAGTCTCGGAGGATGCAAAGGATGGAACCGAGTTCCATGAGGCGGCTTGACCAAGTCCGCGGGGCCATCCGCAAAGATCAGCGCATATGTACCCAGGTCAAGAGACAGCACTCTGTCATGGGCCGCATGGGGTAGTTCAAGACAAGGGGACAGACGCTATGCAGGCTTCTGCCCGACAATCAGGACATAGCCCATGTACTCCTTGCCCCGCTTCGTGACTTGGTCATCGACCCTGCCAGCCTGCCTGATCCGGGCATCGCGCAGTAGCTGGAGCAGGATCTTCGGATAGGCTCGGATCATGAAGCTCAACACGCCGCGCAGTCCCATGTCCTTGAGTGCCTTCGGGTTATCGACGTAATGGGCCTCCATCATCCCCACAACTTGCAGTCCCGACTGCTCGAACAGGCTGCGCAGCGTCTGGGGCGTGAAGTAGCCGTATATGGCTGGATGCTCGTCTAGCAGCTTCAACCACTCTTCCGGCGCTGCGGGATCGACGGTGGATTCATTGGCTGCGAGCTGACCGACGAAATCGTATCATTCGCGAGTGCCCAACGCTCTGTGAGCCTGCTGATTCTTTTCGATCGTTGCTCACCCTCCAGTCCGTAGAAGCCCAAATAGCGAAGGCCTGAACACGGTATTGCTGCTGCTCCTCTCCGAAGATCTTGTAAGTGCCTTTCTTCTCCCCGCCAGTCTGCAGTGCGGACCGAAAGCCTCTGGTCTTTGTGAAGTGTCGCATTGATGATCCTGGCCGCACATTCCGCCTGTGCCGTTCTCTAGTGTGGATTCTGTGTTGGCACTGTCATGACCCACCGCAGCATCCAAGTCGGCCCGACACCGATGTCAGGCACAGGCGCGCCCCGAACGCGCGTTTTCTTTGTGCTCGCAGAGCCATAATCGCAATCGAGTGAATCCCAGCGCGAGCAGCGCTACGGATATCCAGACGCCGATCTGCACAGGAACGCTGCGCGCGAAAAAGTTGTCGGCGTTGGAGATGTATGCGAAGTAGTCAGGGTCAGTCCAACTGCCGAAATCCTTGGACCAGAAAAGGTGGTGGTAGAGGGGCAGGAGCAAGTACGTGATGTCCAGGCCGGCGACGAACCAGGACACTGCGCTTGGTGCCTGCATGTGCCGCCACGAATAGTAGAGCGCGGTCATGATGATCAGCAGTACAGTGCCGACTGCGAGCACACCCAGATGCCGGTAGATTACCGCCTTGCTTCCCCGTGCGAGCCAGAGCGGATAGCTTTCGAATCTGATGAGCGAACTGAGCAAGCACGCCAGCGCGAGCCCATCGATGATCAGCAGGATATACGCCAGCGGACGTTCCGCCGCAACCCGCCCCAGCATCATCGCCAACGCCAGGCCCATCAGCGTCGCCAGGGTGACCTGTGCAGCATTGGCAAGGGGTAGCACTGGATCGTTCACCGTCATCACGATGGCCGGGATAGCGATTGACAGCGGAACGGCGCACAGCACCCAAACACGCCACCATTCTGGCGCACGAAACATGTGGACTACTCGTCCCAGGACAAGATTGGCTGCGATGTAGAGCAACATCACCGCCCCGCTGGCAACCAGCCCTGACATCCAGTAGCGACTGGCCGTGACCCGACCAAAAGGCGTCGTGTCGAAGCCCGGCCCCATGTCGTGGAAGTAAAGAAAGATGAGGTAGCGGTCCAGAACACCGAACCAGGTGTAGAACAGATAGGTCACGAGCAGCACTATGGGTGCCGCAAAGATCAGCTCCACGTGCCATGTCTTGAAACCTGCGGAGCTGAGCAGGTCAGTCTTCAAGCGTGGTCCTGATATCTCATCCCTTTGGGACAATCGGAAGAAATCCGTCTTGCCTCCCAACGGCTCGTCCTTTCCTGTCACAACAACGTCAACGCGCTGTCGCTCGCGGCGTGGAAGAATGCGGTCGAATGATGCTCCCGCTACGTCGTCGTATCTCACCAAGCACCAAGCCCAGCGTAAAGAGGCCAATGGCCTGCACGAGGATGGTCAGCCAGTTGTACATTCCAAGGAAGCGTGGCAGGTGCCAGAGAGCATAAACCAGCGACGAAAGCAGCAGCCCTTTGCCCTCTCCTACCCATGCCATCAGCCGGGTCTGCAGATAGCCACGATAGGCGAATTCGTGGCCCAAGGCCGAGACGGCCAAGACCGACACAAGATACAGGCCAGGCTGTAGCGTGAACGCTTGACCCTGCGGCGAGGAATACGCATCAGGCATTGGTATCAGCGCGAAAAGCAGAACTGTCACGATTGCCAAGCATGCGCCTAGCCCGAGCACCTTGGGCAGGTCATGCCCTGAGAGCCCTGCTGTGTCGGCTCCCTGACGGCGGAGCATCAGAGCCAGTATGGCGGGACCGGCTACGAAAACTTGAGCCAAGACCTGTAGCAGGAACCTTAGCATGAGGGAAGCATCCGCTGTGCGTTCAATCACCATGTTTGCGATGAAGAGCAGCGGCAAGATGGCGGTCATGACAAGCAGGCTGAGCAGCGCTTCCCGCCTCGGAGACGTGAACAGCCGGTGACGAGACTCCATCTTCGCCCACCGAGTCCAAGCCATGGTCAGGAGCCTGGCGATGCACCACACTGCAAGCATCCTGATGAACGCCATGCTGAACCACTGGTAGATGGCGACAAGGTATTGCCGAAGCATGACCCAGGACTCCTTCGAGTCAGTCTTTCAAATCGGGCCAGTGGAGACCGCACCAACTACTTTGGCCAGCTAGCCCGCCGCGTAACTTGCCAGGCAAACACACGAGTATTGCCGCCTGATCTCTCTGGAAGTGGACGTAGGAAGTCCGCGGCATAGTCCGATCGATTGGCATTGTGAACAGCAGTCCAGGCGTGCGGCATCCTGGCAGAAACGTGAGAGTCGTGGGCCCGCCTGCAATCTACGTGCCCTTGGCACGCCAACTGTCTTCGGCGGCACGCTGTGCCCATAGGCTTGGGAGACTCATGGAGCAAGTCCGCAACTCCACTCGTCGCAAGCGGTACCCAGCACGGGCCGACAAGAGTTACGCGGGCTGGATCAAGCATAGCATGAACGAGCTGGCTGTCTGACCCACAAACGGAAGAAACTGCGGGCTGAGACTGTCTCTCAATGCAGGCCTACAAGCGCACTCTTGACTAGCATCCTGAACATGCCGCACAGGGTTGATCCCTTGGCCGAGCAGAATCCCATCACCGATTCTGTCACGTGGTTATTCTCCACTTTCTCTCTCGTCCTCAGGACTGCTTATTGCGCGACGACATCGGGGACTAGCTGCCCATCTGTGTGGTTACCGTGCGCCTTGATGCATGGTCTCAGATGTTCGTCTCTTCGTCAGTTCTTGGCCGGTTCATGCTCTGCGCCGTCCCCTGTGGAGAAGCATTCTGCGATAGAGCAGGAGCACCGCCACCACTAACAGGAATGCCACTCCATTGAAGAACAGCTTTGCAGCGTTGGAATCTGACGGCTGCCGGAGATGAAGCCACTCCCATGTCGGTTCGACAAGCTCTGCAGCGAGAGTGGGAATGGCCAGAATGCCAAATACCACTGTCAAGGTTGCATCCCACCGCACGGCCCTTTCCTGTTCTGCAGCTGTCTCCTGAGCGTGTCTGGTTGCCAAGGATTCAGTGACCAGTTCCTGAATCCTTGGCACTCCCATCTCTTCCCAGCCCTTGGCGAGCAATTCGCGGGTTTCACCGAAGACGCTGGCCTCGCTCATGTGCAGTTTGAGTTCAATCAGGTCTTGGTGTGTTCGCAGTACATCAGCAGAGGTGCCCAGCTGCGCAACGGTAGCGGCAACACGCCGATGCAGCATATAGCCGTAGTCCAGCAATTCGGCTTTTGGTTGGTTCTCATAGATGAGATGACTGTCATTTGGTAGCGCCCAGACCTCTGATTGCCTGAGTCCCGACTGAGACCATACCCACAAGCTGCCTTGAAGAGCTATGTAGGCTGCGAAGTCACCAAAAGGCCGCAAGTCATTGGGGAGGTACCGTCTTCCCAACCCCAGGTCCTCCCGCACTAGGCGTCCCATTATCCAACCGTACGAGTCGCCAAACTGCTTTTCGTTTTCCTCGGCAGTCTCCATCTGCCCATTATGGCGAGTAATGTGAATGTGAGGCCGCGCGAGCCAGTAGTTGCCAAGTGTCAGTGGATGTCTCTGGCCTCTCAGTAGTAGGTGCGCACCTCTGCGTAATCGTGATATGGCAGTTCCCGTAGCCGCCGTTATCGCGTGAGCCAGTTCGGAGAACGAGAATGCTTCGTCGGCTTCGCCACCTTTGCTGTCCTCTTTCGTTTCCGTGCCCTCTGACTCGGATGAGGCTCTCCAAAGCGGGGCGAGTTCATATGTGAAGTCTCCACTCACAAATGCCTTTGTCTGGTCCTGGAGATATCCTGCAAGTTGTCGATCCAAGTGCAGAAGACTTCCACGTAAGTGAATGGGCCAATGGTGCCGCTGATAGAATACAAACGCATGTTGTGCAAGCACAGCCAAACCGGGTGGCCCCCATACCTCCGCAAAACGCCATTTGTAAAGATTCACATAGTTTTCGACGAACTCTTCCAGGGCGACTGCGTGATCTGGGCTCATGATACGCATTTCCACTAGTACGACGCCCGTAGCGTATAGCTTTATGATTGGATAGACGAGGATCTCTCGCTTCGGTGAAACAAGACGGCATTCTCCCACGAATCCACGCACGTACGGCGGCGGAAAGTTCCCGGATTCTCCGAATTGCTGCATCTCACTGAACCTGAGATGAGCCGCTTGAAACACAGCCTCAAGCACGAAGCCCTCTGGTTGCGGCTTGATGGTGACAACTGCTTGCATTCGATTTGGCGATAACGCTACCTTGGCATATCCTGATTCCATAGCAGAATCGGACTTCCAATAGAAATCCCCGTCGCTGACCACAGCGCACTCAACAAGACCCAAACGTACTATGTCCTGAGCCGCAGCAGCTAGGTCGGGGATCGGGTCAATAAAGAACGTAGAATAGGTATGCCAGATCTGCCATTTGTCGAGAAACATGAGCGCGCAGACTCCAGTGTCGCAGCTAACTCCGAGCGGAAAACGGCCACAGCATCAGTGGTGCGTGGTCACAAGAGCGCACCGCATACCAGATTGAGATTGACAAGCACGAGTGAACACCGGATTCGGCGTGTGAATCGCGGCGTTCTTGGCGTGTGGTTCGACGAGACCGTTTGGTTTTTGTACATGTCGACGTTTTCGCTTGAATGCTTGGATACGCGTTCTGCCGCGAAGGCCGTTGCGGTACACAACATGTGAGCTCACTCATTTAGGAGCTCTTCCCACGAGACAGTGGACCAATTCAGAGAGGGCGGTGGTGCTGGAGGCGGCAATGGTGGCAGGGGCGGTAGTGGTGCCAGCGGCAAAAGAGGAGGGATGGGGGGCACTTCTGGAACAGGAGGAATGGGCCGACCGGATGCTCGTTTCATGAAAGCTACTGCGTTACCCCAGCGGTCTCTGAAGTATCCATTGTGCAGGGTGCCGAGGTACTTTGCCCCGTACGTAAAGATGGCCCCGCCCTGGACAAAGGCTCTGCAATGACCTTTTGTGTCAAATACTATATCATCCCTGAGCCATCCCACTGTTCTCCCGTTTCTGTCGAATATCGGCTCCATATCCGCCCCTTGTGGTTGATGATCCGGCAGCCTTGTCGACAGACGTTGCCACTTGCCCTCGAGGCGGCTGTGCATCGGGCTCCAAAGGTCTCTCCCGATCGCCGAGTCGGTGCCACCTGGCACCACATCCCAGTCCGCCAAAGAGTTGACTCGGGCCGCATAATTGTAGTAGAGTCCAATTGCCGGCAAGCCTGCCAACACTCCTAGTCCGGCAGGGAGCAAACTGACGGAGGTCCTACTACCAATTGTACATCAGTGCCATCCCGGTGCCAAGTTGTCTTCTGCGTCGACGCAGATCCCCAACTTTGTAACAGACCATGAGGCGAGAACTATCTTGACCACTGCCTACGCTCCTGGCAAAGTGATCCTATTCGGCGAGCACGCCGTGGTCTACGGCCGGCCCGCGATTGCCGTGCCTGTGAGCCAAGTGCGCGCCTGCGCGGTGGTGGAAAACGCGTCTTTGGGGAAGGGCATGACGATTCGGGCCACCGATCTGGAGTTGGCCCTGCGCCTGGACGCATCCACAGCTACAGATCACCCGGCCTACGCGCTGCAGGCGACCGTGCGCAACGTGCTGGGATGGCTGCAGTGCAGTTCCGTTCCGGATCTCACCTTGACCGTATCGTCCACCGTCCCCATGGCGCGTGGCCTGGGGAGCGGCGCAGCGCTGGCTACGGCCGTCGTGCGCGCACTGTCCCGGCACCTGGGGCGCGAGCTGACCTCACAGCAGGTCTCAGAGCTGGTCTACCAGACCGAGGTCATTCACCACGGCACTCCCAGCGGCATTGACAACACGGTGGTGGCCTTTGAGCGGCCGGTGTATTTTGTCAGAGGGCAGCCGATCGAGGTCCTGCAGGTGCGGCGCCCATTCTGGCTGGCCATCGGCGACACGGGCATCGCCAGCCCCACGCGCGTGGCGGTGGGCGACGTGCGGCGCGGCTGGCAGAGCGATCCTCGAACCTACGATGCGTTGTTCGATTGCATCGGAGCCATTGCCGCAGCCGCGAAGCAGGCCATAGCAAGCGGGAATCTCCCAGCGCTCGGGGTGTTCATGGATGAGAACCAGGTGTTGTTGGCCCGGCTTGGAGTCTCGTCTCCTGAGCTGGACCGTCTGCTCCATGCCGCCCGCGCTGCAGGCGCTATGGGCGCCAAACTGTGTGGCGCCGGTCGCGGAGGCAACATGATCGCGCTGGTTGCGCAAGATCAGGCCAAGTCCGTGGCGACCGCGCTGCGGCGCGCCGGCGCAGCCAACGCCATCGTGACTCAGGTCCCTCAGTCTGAATAGGTATCAGAGGTCGCATCTGCCATGTCCGATACTGCCAACTGTCAAACGTGTCCTGAAGCGCCAGAGCACAGGCTGCCAACGGCCAACGTGGAGTCAACAACCGGGAACCGGCAACCGGGAACCGGCAACCGTCTCCTGATCGGCATTGACGCCAGCCGCAGCGTGGTGGCGCAAAGGACTGGCACCGAGAACTATTCTCTGTTCCTCATTCGTGCTCTGTTGAAGCTCGACACGCGCAACCGCTACCGGCTATACTTCAATGCTGCTCCGGCACCCAACCTATTCCCGCCTGCAGGCAACGTGGAGATGTGCTGCCTGCCCTTCCCGAGACTGTGGACGCATGTCCGTCTATCCTGGGAGATGGCGACGCGGCCACC
>CAYZKS010000012.1:0-38774 GCA_964478725.1 uncultured Anaerolineales bacterium | reverse complement strand
CTGGCCGTTGCCAGTCAGATGGTCAGGAAGCCGCTCCAGGCTTCCTGTGCAACACTTTGACAAGCGCGCAGCCCGAGGTTATACTTTCGGGTAGATGCTACGCTGGCGCGGTGCCCTCACGGACTCGTGCTGACTCAAGGGTTGGCCGGCCAAGGAGAGGAGGCTGTGCACATGGGACGCCACATGTCGAAAGGCGCTCTTGTCTTCTCTGTGATGTTGGGTTTGCTGTGTGGGCTTGCATCGTCGTGCAGCTCGAACAAGGGAGCCGTTCCGGCCACACCTACGCTCGACGCACAGGCCGTGCAGGAGGCGGCAATAGCCACCCTGGTGGCGCGCATGAGTGCGGCGACTCCAACCTCACAAGATACTCCGACATCCACAGCCGAGGACGCGTTGAAGAAACTGGCTACGATGGTTCCCTCGGATACAGCGCAGCCAACTCAGCCTCCCTTGCCTTCACGCACTCCCCGGCCGACGTCAACTCCACAGATATCGCTGTCCATCGACCTGACGGGAATGCACTATGAAGCCTGGGGCAAGCCGGTGAACGACGCGTGTCGGCAGTTCGATGACAGTCACCCAATGCGCAAGTTCCAGTTGGAGATCAGCCTGTACAATGGCTCGCGCCAGAAGATCACGGAGTGGTATCCCGAGTTCTATGCCAACAGCGGTCGGTTGGTGATCACGTGCTTCTATGGCCACGGCAACGTCAAGGGCTTCCCGGAGATTCCTGCGGGTGAGAGCCGGACGGTCACATTCGCGGCCTTTGCCGAGAACAACGAGTACATCACACAGATGAAGATGGTCGCCCTGGGGCAGGAGTTCCGACGCTGCTTCAACAAGTCGGGTGCACTGATCAACTGTCAGTAGGTCACTGAGGCGCCAAGGCCAGCAACCCAGTCACTTCATTTACGGCCTGCCAGGCTAGCGCTTGTCGGCCAGGCGCAGCTTCACGAACATCCAAGGGGCGGCGAAGCTTACCCACAAACCCATGAGCGCGTAGCGCACAAAACGGAATGCCAGCTCTGGAGTCAGAGCCGCAAAGGCTGCCTTCAGGCCGAAGCGCAGGGCGAACACAACTGCGGCGCCAAGCGCGAAGCGCAGCGCGCGTCTGCCCCAGTCACCTCCAGCGTCAAAGCGCACCGACTTGCTCTCCAGGACGAAACCAACACCCATGCCCATGAGCACACCCGCGGCTGATGCGGTGTCCTCGCTATTGCCCGGCGATAGCAGGGCCAGAGCTGCCCCCGCGATTACCACCAGTACCAACTGCCACAGCACTGGCCTGGATTTCAGCCACGCCTCCACCCGCGGCTCAAAACGCAAGTAGAGCCACAGCAGCACGGCTCCGATGAGATAGCCGCCCAAGACGTCCGTCGGAAAGTGCACGCCGAGATAGACGCGCGACAAGGGGATAAACACCATCAAGAGACCTGCCAGGATTCGCACCCAGGTTTTCTGGAACTGTGAGGCCAGATAGCCCCAGACCACGGTCGCGCTTTGGGTGTGGCCGCTCGGAAGGCCTTCTCCAGTCGCATCTACCATGGCCGGCACCCTGGAATCGTACTGGAACGGGCGAGGCTGCCCGCCCACTGCCTTGGCTACGGCGTTCACCCAGGTTGAGGAGAGATAGAGAACGGCGAGGCGCATCGCGGTGCGCCGCTCCACGCTCCAATAGAGCAACGGCAGTAGCAACATGAAGAACTCTTCTTCACCCAGGAAGGTAAAGGCTTTGAAGGGCAGGTCCAAAGCGGGACTGAACCTCTGCAGCCACAGGATCGCACGAACGCCCCAATCCAAGATGCTGCTCATATCTCCTCCTCTACGGACGTCTCGCACAAGTCTAGCATACCTCGGCAGATTTGTCATTCGGAGCGACCTGTTGTCGTTGAAGCAGCTTCGTGGTATAATCTAAGTAATTGGTGCAAGCGTGCTTGCGTAGCTCCAAACAAGCGGATGTGTCGGTGCAGCATGTTTGCAGGCATCTTTTTATCATCGTCCGAACGCATTGTGAGCAAGAAGCTTCGCTGTCGCAACCTCAAAGCAAACCGAAGTTGGGTGCACGGAGGTGGCTATGGAGTCCGGCGGAGAGCTGTGCTGGGGGACGCATCTGGCTGATGTCCTCAAGGATGTGGTTGATGCAGTGGACGATGAGATCTTTATCGTGGGTGCGGACTATCAGCTCACGTTCTTGAACGCGGCGGCGCAGCGACGCGTTGGTTCCACGTCTGCCCAGGTCCGGGGTGGACTGTGCTATCGCATATTGCATGGAAGAGATGCTCCTTGCAGCCCTCCGCTGTGGGAATGCCCGCTGCGGACAGTGCTCCAGACTCGCAAGCCCGCTACCCTTATCCACTCTACGTCTCGCCCCGAAGTTCCAGGCGGCTCCTCATATACGAAGGTTGTCTTGCATCCGCTCAGGGCATACGCCGAGAGTCCAGACGCCGCAGTTGAGCTGAGACACGATGCGACGGCCGAGAGGGAGCTGGAATCGCAGTCGCTGAGGCGGCACCATCAGCTTTTGGCACTGAACCGCATCTCTGGCGCCGTGAGCGGTCTTGGGGATCTGGATACGATCCTCCAGGTGGCCCTGGATACAGTGCTCGAGATTATCAGCGGGACAATTGGCGGGATCCTGCTGCTTGATGAGAAGGGTCAGAGGCTTCGGCATCGGGTGCAGCGTGGTCTGTCGACGAGGTTTGCAGAGGAGCTCCAATTGACAGTGGGCGAAGGGATCGCAGGTGAGGTTGCCCTGAGTGGTGAGCCCATGCTCATCCGAGACGTGTCAGAGGACAAGCGAACGGCCAGACGAGACCTGGTCACTGCTGAAGGGTTGCGAGGCCTGGTTTGCGTGCCGCTGAAAGCAAAGAACGTTGTGCTCGGCGTGTTGCACGTCGCGAGCCATATGCCCGACCAGTTCACTTCCGAAGACATGTATCTGCTGGGATTGATTGCTAACCAACTTGGCACTGCGATAGAACAGGCCAGGCTGTACGAAGCCGCAAGCAGAGTCAGCGAGCGCTATCAGGCGCTGCTGCAGCATGTCCTGACGGCACAAGAAGGCGAACGCAAGCGCATCGCGCGCGAATTGCACGATGAAACCAGTCAGATGCTAACTGGCCTGGCTCTGCATTTGCAGGCAATCACAGAGATCGCATCGACGGGTGGCAGCGAGGCTGACATTGTTGCGCGCCTGAAGAAAGCGCATGGTTTGTGCGTGGAGACCAGCCTCGAAATCACCAGGCTCATCAATGACTTGCGTCCGACACTACTGGATTCGTTGGGGCTGGCGCCGGCCATACAGCGCTACATCGAGACCTGGCTGGAGCCAGTGGGGATTGACGCCTCGGTCAAGACGGCTTTCAGCATCCGCCTGCCTTCTGAGATCGAGGTGGCACTCTTTCGAATCACGCAAGAAGCCATTAACAACATCATTAAGCACTCGGAGGCCAAGCATGCCGCGATCGATCTCGAGTGCGACGCAGAGGTGTGTACTCTGCGCATTCAGGATGACGGCGTAGGGTTTGACACTGGCGAGATTACGCGCATCGACAAGAGAGGGCGGGGCGTGGGCGTGTTTAGCATGAAAGAGAGAGTTGCGCTGGTCGGTGGAAGCTGCACTATCCAGTCGCGGCCCGGAGAAGGAACGCAAATCACGGTCGAAGTCCCGTTACCGGGGAGCGTGAAGGATGCAGAAGATACGAGTGCTAGTAGTGGATGACCACACCATCGTGCGTGACGGCATTATCGCCTTGCTTGCCCTGGTGGCCGACATAGAGGTGGTTGGGGAGGCCGCGAACGGACAGGAAGCCCTTCAGAAAGCGACCCAGCTCAAGCCGGATGTGGTGCTGATGGATGTGGCCATGCCAATCATAGGAGGGCTGGAGGCAACTCGGAGGCTGTCTCAAGAGCTGCCCGATGCAAGAGTGCTGGCGCTGACTCAGCATGACGACAGGCAGCACATTTTCTCCATGCTGGCTGCCGGTGCTCGTGGGTTCATCAGCAAGCTAGCGGCCTCCTCCGACCTTGCTGCTGCGATTCGTGCCACGTTTCGGGGGGATTCATTTCTTTCGCCTTCAGCCGCCAGGGTCGTGGTTGAAGGGTACCAACTGGGTCCCCGGGCTTGGAAGAGCGATGATCCATATGAGCAACTCACGACCAGGGAGAGAGAGGTCCTCAAGCTGTTGGCGGAGGGACACACGATCCGTGAGATCGCTGAGACTCTGGTGATCAGCCCCAAGACGGTCGAGGGCCATAAGGCCAATCTGATGAGCAAGCTGGACATACATCGCAAGACCGATTTGATCAAGTACGCCATACGCAAAGGCCTCGTTGCCGCCTGAGGCTGCTTGGTGTCGAGTCACGTCTGGGTCTAGTCCCAATTTGTGGTCTGCTCTGGGCTTTTTCATCCACGTAACCAGGGCGTTTCCCTGACCACAACCGAGCAGCTCCCCCCACCTGCTTTCGAGAGAATAACCCCTTTTCAGGTTGCCTGCAATCGGGTATGCTGGTGCCAAGGACTGCTGATCAATGGTTGCCTGAGTTGCCTGCGGTGGGGCTGGCAGCGCCTCACGACACACGCATCGCGACTTCCTTGGAGTGAGTTATGCAAGCTGAAGCGCCTGTCGGGCGGAGTTCGTCCTATGATCATAGCCTGGTGCCACCCTGTCAATCCGCATGCCCGCTGCACATGGAGATCCGTGAGTACATTGACCTGATTTCCCAAGGGCGCATCATGGAGGCCTTGCACGTTATCCGGGACGGGAATCCGTTCCCTTCGATCTGTGCCCACGTATGCACACATCCTTGCGAGGATGCCTGCCGCCGCAGCCAAGTGGACAAGCCGGTGGCCATCCGTGCCCTCAAACGCTTTGCTGTGGAATTCGGTGGAGACCGCATGATCGAGCTCGAAGCCAACACAACGCATGCTGAGAGGGTGGCGATTGTAGGTTCGGGTCCTGCAGGCCTGGCCGCGGCCTACTATCTGAGGAAGCTCGGCTATCCGACGACGATCTTTGAGGCGAATCCGGAGTTGGGAGGTATGCTGCGCGTTGGGATTCCACAGTATCGCCTGCCGCGATCGGTGCTGGATGCAGAAGTTCAACGCCTGATTCAGATTGGGGTTGAGATCCGCAGCAACACCAGGGTGGCCTCGCTCGACCTGTTGTTCGAGATGGGGTACAAGGCCGTATTCGTTACGGTGGGGGCCCATCAGAGCTTGCGTATGGGGATTGAAGGCGAAGAAAGCCCGGGAGTGGTCGACGGGGCTACCTTCCTGCGCGAGGTCAACCTGGGTTTGAGGCCTTCGGTAGGCAATCGAGTAGCTGTAGTAGGCGGTGGAAACGTGGCGATCGATGCCGCACGCACGGCTCTGCGTCTGGGCGCGCAGGAAGTCAAGGTGCTCTATCGTCGTGGCCGAGCGGAAATGCCGGCGGACGGGTCCGAAATCGAGCAAGCACTGGAGGAAGGCGTCGAGATTCTCTTTCTGGTGGCGCCAAGCAGGATCAAGAGGGTGGACGGGTGCCTGCAGGTAATCTGCACGCGGTTTGAGCTTGGTGAAGCCGACGGTAGCGGGAGACGACGTCCAGTGCCGATCGAAAACAGTGATTTTGAGCTGGACTTTGACACCCTGGTCAGCGCAATCGGCCAAGCGCCTCAGATCCCGCAGGACTTTCGCTTACGCATTGGCAAGGGAAGCACGATTCAGATCGACCCGGTGACCCTGCTCACGGATCGTCCTGGCGTGTTTGCGGGTGGCGATGCGGTCACGGGACCAGCAACAGTGACACAAGCGCTCGCCGCTGGCAGACAGGCGGCTGTGCGCATTGATGAGTACCTGCAGCATCGCTACCCCGCATTACCTAAGGAGACACGTGCGGCACTCACCACGCCACTCCTTCCGAGGACCATCGAACTTGTTCGCAGAGTCAATCGGCTTGATCCGCCCGTGCTTCCGGCACAGGACAGGACCGGCGGCTTTGCGCCAGTCGAACTTATATATGACTGGAAGACCGCGATCGATGAGGCCAGGAGGTGTCTGCGCTGCGGGGCTGGCGCTGAAATCCTATTCCAAGACAAGTGTGCCACCTGTCTGAACTGCTTGAGAGTCTGCCCCTATGAGGTGCCCCAACTAGATGCCAGTGGGACTCTACAGATCCCCGCGGATCAGTGCCTGGCTTGTGGTGTGTGTGTTGCGGAGTGCCCTGCCAAAGCGATCATGCTGCGTAAGCCATACGATCGACGGCAGGTGACTGAGGAGCTGGAACATGCGCTGCGTTCAGCGCTGCAAACGAGTTCCAAGCCCTTGCTTGTGGGATTCTGCTGTCAGTACGGGCTGTTCGGTACGGGAAGCCTAGCCGGACTGTGGAAAGCAGCGAGCGCCAGCATCTGGATTGTCCCTGTTCTGTGCGTGGCCAAAGTGGAGGAGGAGCACTTGTTACGCGCCTTCGAGATGGGTGCAGAAGGCGTGTTCATTGCGGGTTGTGGGGCGCAGTGTGCCAGAGAGAATACCGGACAGTGGGTGGCGCGACGTATTGAGAAGGTCAGGCGTGCACTGGCTACGCTGGGGATTGAGTCCGAACGGTTGCAGGCTTTGCCCACGGATGGTGAGGAGGCGAGCACTGTGCAGGCCGTGCAGGAGTTTGCGGATCGAGTAGGCAGGCTTTGTCTGACTGCGGCGTTGAAACGGGAGGTGCGAAAGTGATCGTCGCCGAGACCAAGCCCCTGGACGAAATCTGGCGGAGCATTGCTCCCTATTCCAGGGTTCTGATCCTTGGCTGCGGCACCTGCATGACTGTATGCGGTGCAGGCGGGGAGCGCGAGGTATCCTTTCTGGCTGATGCCTTGCGCATGTCTCAGGCCCGGGGAGGGGAGCATGATCACAGCCTGCTGGAGTACACTGTCAAGCGGCAGTGCGATGCGGAGTTCCTTGAGACTTTCGTGGATCGGAGCAGAGAGGTAGATGCGATTCTGTCGTTAGGGTGTGGTGTAGGGGTACAGGTCGTCGCAGATCGGTTTCCGGATTTGCCTGTCTTGCCAGGCAACAACACTTACTTCATGGGCGCGTCCAGCGAGTGGGGTGTCTGGGACGAGCGATGCGCAGCCTGCGGCGACTGCCGGCTGGCCGACACCGCTGGCGTGTGCCCGATCACCCGCTGCACCAAGGGCATTCTCAATGGGCCCTGCGCCGGAGCCAAGAATGGCAAATGCGAGGCCAACAAAGAGGCGGATTGTGCATGGATACTCATCTACCAACGACTTGAACGCTTGGGGCAACTGGACAAGATGCGCCGCTACTATCCGCCGCGCAATTTCCGCGTAATTCCACGGCCCAGACGCATTGTCAACAAGACTCAAGTCAGCACAGGTGGCAATGATGGCCAAGTCTCTGTTTGACGAAAAACTCGCGGACGCCAAGTTCCTGGTGACGACAGAAGTCGGTCCGCCGAAGGGCACTGACATCTCAGAGATGTTGCACAACATCGACCTGCTCAAGGACAAGGTGGATGCCATCAACGTCACTGACGGTCAGAGCTCAGTCATGCGGCTGGCTTCGCTTGCAGGCTGCCTGATCGTGAAAGAACGCGGCGGCGAGCCCATCCTGCAGGTGACTTGCCGGGACCGCAACCGTCTGGCGCTGCAGGCGGACCTGTTGTTTGCATCCGTGCGAGGCATTGCCAACGTGCTGTGTCTCACGGGGGATTCCGTGGACGTGGGGGACCACAAGGAGGCCAAACCGGTGTTCGATCTTGACTCGGTGCAACTCCTGAAAGCCATTCGGATCATGGAGGGCGGCAAGGACCTGGGTGGGAATGATCTGAAGGGCGCTGTGCAGTTCTGCGCTGGCGCCTCTGTGCACCCGGCGGCTGATTTCATCGAGCCGCAGCTCATCAAGTTCGAAAAGAAGGTAGCCGCAGGTGCTCAGTTTTTTCAGACGCAAGGTATCTACGATGTAGGCAGTCTACGCAGGTTCATGCAGTACGCTTCGCAATTCCCTGTTAAGATCCTGGCCGGTATCATCGTCCTGGCGTCTGCCAGGATGGCGCGCTACATGAATGAGAACGTCCCTGGCGTCATCGTGCCGCAAGCGACCATTGATGAGCTGGCAACGGCGGAGAAAGGGAAGGGGCTGCAGAAGGGCATGGAGATTGCGGCAAGGGCCATCCGATCCATCAAGGCCGGAGGGCTGTGCCATGGAGTCCACATCATGGCTGTGGGGAACGAGCGGCTGGTGCCCGAGATCTTGGAAGCAGCGGGCCTGACATAGAGAAAGGAGTGGCATGAGGATGGGCAACTTTGAACGAATCCTAATCGTGGACAACGATCCGCAATTCGTCGAGGCTCTGCGATTCACTCTGTTGAGCAAGTCATTCGCAGTGGCGACTGCAACGAGCAGGTCCCAAGCTCAGGACATCGTGACTGAGCAGGCTGTAGATGCCGTTGTGCTGGGAAGCATCGCACCTCGGGGTGACGCATTCAAACTGCATCAATGGCTGAGGCAAAGCCCCGGCACCAGAAAGGCAGCCTTGATGGTGCTTGACAGCCCGCCTGAGAAGCAGCTCTTGTTCGGCTGGAGACGCGATGAGGGATTGCAGATGGAAGCCGACGATTATCTCTGCAAGCCAATCGAGCCGGCGATGCTTGTGCTACGCCTCGAGAAGTTGCTGCAGGAAAACGCTGAGATGATCAAGGTGCTGATTGCCGATGATCACACGGTGGTGCGGGAAGGGCTGACGGCCGTACTTACGCTCCAGAAGGACATGCAGGTCATCGGAGAGGCAGTGGATGGACAGGAAGCTGTCGACAAGACCATGCAACTCAAACCGGACGTTGTGCTGATGGATATCGTGATGCCAGTGATGAGCGGGCTGGAAGCCACCAAGCACATCGCCAATGCGTGCCCGCAGACGAAGGTCCTGGTTCTGACACAGTTCGACGACAAAGAGAATGTGGCCAGCGCCAGAGAGGTTGGGGCGTGGGGCTTCATTCCCAAGCGGGCTGCCAGCGCCAAACTGCTGGATGGCATCAGGGCGGTTTTCAAGGGGCAGCAATTCCACGAGGCCCTGGCCGTCTGCGCATAGGTCTGCAGGCACGGCAAAGGGCGCGCCTTCGTGGCAGCGCCCTTTGGTGATCGCCTTGCGAGGCCTGCAATCTGGAGCATCGATCGACGATTGCCGAAGGGCAGTGTTCCGTCTTTCGTGGCGTCGAAGCACGGCATCCCAGCAGGCTTTCTCCGTTCTCACCCGCATGTGATTCCCCGTGTGCACGCAGGGCGCGGTCTCGCCGCGCCGGGTCTAGCCCTTTTCATGGTCAGGGCGGGCCGAAGGGAGTTGCCTTGTCGAACGACCAAGGCTCTTTGCATGTCCCCTCGGGCGACCAAACGGTACCAGTATGCGCCTCGGGCCCCGCTGTGCTATAATGAGAATGGAGCGGAACGAGTCGGCGATGCCGTTCGTGGCAGGGTAGCCCCAAAACGAGTCTGGTACTGCGTCGAAGCTCGGGGATGCTCCTGTGCGCCATTTCTTAGGGAGGGCGAGGCGAATGGACATCAAGCATGTCGACGGTAAGGACAAGGGCAAGGTTTTTCTGTATGCGCTTAGCACGTGCGGCTGGTGCAAGAAGACGAAGGCTTTTCTAAACGAGCAGGGTGTTGAGTACTCGTACGTGGATGTGGATCTGGTGCCCGCCGAAGAGCAGGATAAGGTGATTGCGGAGATAAGGCGCTGGAATCCAAGTCGCTCGTTTCCGACCATCGTAATCGACGATGGTACGTGCATCGTTGGTTTCCAGCCTGATCAGATCAAGGAGTTCCTCAAGCTATGACTGAGAAGCCAACCCTGGAGCAGGTGCAGGCGCTGCATCAGAGCCTGAAGCGACAGGCAGAGGCGGGAGGCTATCACCTCAACCCGGACACAGAGTTCGTTAAAGACCTGGTGCGCGGCCTGCTGGTCAATGAGATGCGCTACGGCTATCCCTCTTGCCCCTGTCGGTTCGCTTCGGGACGCAAGGAGCAGGACCTTGACATCATCTGCCCCTGCGACTACCGCGATCCGGACCTGAGCGAGTACGGGTCATGCTATTGCGCACTCTATGTTTCCGCAGCCGTCCTCGAAGGAAATAGTGTGCTGAAGTCTATTCCAGAGCGCCGCCCGCCTGATGGGCCGAAGAAGGTGCTGCCGACGGCTGTTGACGGCCTGCCGCGCGCCTTGCCTTATCCGGTGTGGCGCTGCAACGTATGCGGCTATCTGTGCGCACGTAATGAGCCTCCCGAGGTGTGCCCTGTCTGCAAAGCAAAGAAGGATCGTTTTCGGCGATTCATGTAGGCAGGTAGGAGCTGCGCATGGCGGACGGTGAAGCGCTTGTTCAAAGAGACTGGCGTTTGTGGCGACGGTGGGTGCTGGCCAACGCAGCGGGTGAGCTGGGCCTGGGAGCGGCTCTGGCTGCATGGGTTTTTCTCGGTCCGGGGGTTGCGGCATGGGCCGCAACTGCGTCGCCATGGTTGGTCTACGCATGCGGCATTCTGGCGGGAACCGTGATCGAGGGCCTGTGTGTGGGTATCGCGCAATGGACTGTCTTGTGCCGCGTGCTTCCCAGCAAGGCAGGCCCCGGTTGGGTAGCGGCCACGACCACGGCCGGCTTCGTTTCCTGGAGCGGAGCCATGCTGTTCATGGCGCTGAGCGCGATCCAGGCAGGAGACCTCCCGGTGCCAGAGGTGAGTAGCATCACGCAGTTGGCGCTGGTCATGGCTATGGGCGCGGGGTTGGGCCTGACGTTGGGCCTTCCGCAGTGGTTGGTATTGAGGCGGTACGCAGGGCAGGCGGGCTGGTGGGTGCTGGCCAATGTGGTGGCTTGGTCGCTAGGCCTACCTGCAATGCTGGCAGTGGCCTTGTGTATCCCACCAAACGCTTCAAGGCTGGCAGTGGCCTTAGCCATGCTGCTTGGCTCGGTAGTGGCAGGTGCGGCGGTGGGAGCTGTGCATGGGCTGGAGCTGATGAGCGTTCTGCTCCGTCGATTCAGGGGGCAGGAAGATGTTTAATCCTCGCGCATTCGAGAACTCGCGACCGGATGGCATCGGTGTGCTGGAGGTGGTGAACGAATCCGGGCCTGAAGCGGGGGAGAGGCTTTTCGTGCCCTTGAAGCACACAGAGCTGCACGGCGAGGTTGTGGGCCCGTTGGCAGCGCTGCGGTTGGTACAGGTCTTCGGATATACCCGCAAGCAGTGCGGCCAGGTACTTGAAGCTGTGTACCGCTTCCCGCTTCCAGGGGATGCAGCCGTGACCCGTGTGCGCGTGCGTTTCGGAGATGTGGAGATCCTGGCGGAACTGAAGGAACGCAAGGCTGCGGAGGACGAATACGAGCGGGCCAAAGCGCATGGGCAACAAGCCGCCCTGGCAACGCGCGAATCACCAGATGTGTTCACGCTGCAAGTGGCCGGTCTTCAGCCAGATCAGGACGTCACAGTCGAGACGTTCTATGTACAGCTGGCCCGCACGGAAGGCGACGGCTGGTCGCTGCGCATCCCTCTGACTACCGCGCCACGCTACGTCCGGTCGGACGAGCTGACTTCACGCCATGCAAAGGGGCAGCCGCTCGCATTGCTGAGGGATCCTGGTCACCGCTTCCAACTCGACGTGACAGTGCAGGGGACGCAACGCGTGTCAAGCTCCACGCACAGGCTGGAGCTTGCAACGGAAAAGGGCGCAGTGCGCGTGCGTTTGCAGGATGGTGAGATCATCGCCGACCGTGATTGTGTCTTGCGGTGGCAGCCAATGCAATCTCCAGACCGGCCTGCACTGCAGGTCTGGCTGCATGACGATGTGCCCAGCGAGCAAGTCTACTTGTTGGCGCTTGTGGCGCCTCCGAGCGGGCTTGCGCCCGCGCAGAGCGTGCCGCGTGAGGTGCTGCTACTGGTCGACCATTCCGGCTCGATGCA
Source organism: uncultured Anaerolineales bacterium (assembly GCA_964478725.1). Lineage (GTDB taxonomy): Bacteria > Chloroflexota > Anaerolineae > UBA2200 > UBA2200 > CAYZKS01. The sequence goes on along the minus strand of CAYZKS010000012.1, from coordinate 26,842 downwards.
GGGAGCCAAATGGGCGGCCGCCGACTGGGCAGTCAAGCGCTTCCTCAGTAGCCTGACCGAACGGGATGCATTTGGGCTGGGGTTGTTTCACAACAAGACGCGCTGGTTCTCGGAGCGTGTGCAAACCGCCGACGGCCAGGCAATCGAAGCTGCACTGCACTTTCTGGAAACGGCGCGGGACTCGGGCGGGACGGAGCTGGGGGTAGCGCTTGAGCAAGCTCTGAATCTGGAGAAGCCTGCAGGTGACATAAGTCGTCACCTGCTGATTATCACAGATGCTCAGGTGAGCGACGAGGGGCGCGTTCTTCGTCTGGCCGATGAGGAGAGTCAGCGTACGGACCGCCGGCGCATCCATGTGCTGTGCATTGACGCGGCTCCGAATTCGTACCTGGCGCTTTCGTTGGCCGAAAGGGGCGGTGGGATCGCCCGCTTCCTGACCAGCTCGCCTGAGGAAGAGGACATCACGACGGCGCTGGACGAAGTGCTGCTGGATTGGGCAGCGCCGGCCGTAGCAGGACTGCGTCTGGAGCTGAACCGTGCCAGCATGTATGCGTCTGGGCACGCACAGACAACTGCTACAGAAGCCGGATGGTGCGCAGCTGACCTCGGAGATCTGCCGGCCGGTCGAGCAGTGTGGTTGATCGCTCGGACTGCGCGCGGCAACGCGGAGGAGCTCAAGCTAGGATTGGTAGCAGGCAAGTCACCCTCTGATCTGGCATCGGCAAGGGTGGACATCAGCCCCGAGAATGCGGATCGCCCTGCTCTGAAGGCGTTGTTCGGCGCGCGGCAGGTGTTGGGGCTGGAGTTCCTGATTTCGTCGGGTTACGAGCGGGCTGGACTGGCGGAGGGACTAAAGCGTCTTGGCTACGATGCGGATGCAGTGCTGGGTGGCGTCGTGCCAGGGCGGGCGAAATTATATGCGGAAAACGTGCGGGCAGAAGCAGACAAGGCCCTCAGAAAGCTGTTGGTGGACGAAGCGCTGCACTATGGGCTGGCTTGTTCCGAAACTGCGTTTGTCGCGGTAAGAACCGAGGCTGGCAAGCCGGTGGAAGCTCAGGTGGTTGTAGCCAACGCATTGCCCGCGGGCTGGTCTGAGACGTTCCTGGCCAGGCCTGCGTTTGGCGGTCCCATGCTTGCCAGCATGGTCCTTCCAGGGGCAGGTGCACCGCGCGTTTTGGCGTCGAGACCGCAGAGGCCACGTATGGCCGTCGCATCTGCTGGCTTGGGTGCTGCCATGGCGTCTGCGCGTGCATCGAAGGCCACGAAGGTATTCACGGGCAAACCCTCCTTCGCAGGGGGCGAGGCCCTCCTTTTTGACACGTCACGTGCAGAAGATGCCAAGAGGCTGTCTGGCGAAACGGTCATTTCGCGGCTTGAGATTGCCTTCCCGGACGGGGCGCCAGACGCTGCTTTGTTGGATGCAGGATTGGCTGTGTGGGTCTTCGTGGATGACCCGGTCTCACCCCGCGCTCGCGTGCGGCTGGTGGATCTGCTGCGCCAAGGCCTGCGGCGGCCGCTTAACCTTGCGCGTAAGCCAGGGCAGCTAGTGCGCGTCCTGCTGGTCGATCCGAATGGGGCTTGGGCGCGCACAGCGCCTCGCGTCACGGTGTCCTTGGCGTGGTAAACCTGCGCTGGCAGGCGCAGCAGAGAGGCAGTGAGGGGGGCACGCCGGCTTTTCCCGAGGCTAGCGCGAACGCGTTGGCCTGCATTCCGGCAGCTTCACACCGGCACGCCGCTGTACGAGTGTCGGCTGCGGCCGAACGTCGCATTCGGCAGGGCTTTCCCTGGGTCTTTGCAGACAGCATTCAGCATCTGAGCCACGCGGCCGGCCCAGGCGACCTGGCGGTGGTATTTGACCACGGACGGCGTTTCCTGGCCATTGGCCTGTATGACCCGCATTCACCCATCCGCGTACTCATCCTGCAGCGCGGCCAAGGGGCCACGATCGACAGGGAGTGGTTCCGCCTTCGCGTCGCCGATGCAGCACGCTTGCGAAAACCCCTGCAGCGCACAAAGACCACTGGCTATCGCTTGGTGCACGGCGAAAACGATGGCATGCCTGGCCTGGTGGTTGATCGCTATGACCGCACGCTGGTGATCAAGCTGTACACGGCTGCCTGGGTGCCGCACCTGCCGAGTGTGATCTCGGCCTTGCGAGAGGCTTTCGCAGCCGAGCGCCTGGTGCTGCGGCTGGGGCGAGCGGCAGCCCGGCAGAAGCGGTACCTGTATGGATTGAGCGATGGTATGCCGCTGGTTGGCCCGCCGCTGGCAGGCCCGTTGGTGTTCTTGGAGAATGGGCTACGCTTCGAAGTGGATCCGGTTCACGGGCAGAAGACCGGCTTCTTCCTGGACCAACGCGAGAACCGTGCCAGGGTGGAAAAGCTGGCATCTGGCAAGATTGCACTGAATGTCTTTGCGTACACGGGAGCCTTCTCGGTGTATGCTGCTCGGGGTGGAGCGCGTAGCATCCTCTCAGTGGACTCTAGCGCTCCGGCTTTGGAGGCGGCAGAGCGCAACTTTGCCCTGAACCAAGGCATAGCGGCAGTGGCCTCTGCCAGACACAACGTCCTGGTGTTGGACGCCTTTGAGGCATTGGCGCGCCTGGCGCGGGAGGGGCGCAGCTTCGACCTGGCGATTGTGGACCCGCCTTCATTTGCCAAAGAACGCGACGAGCTGGAGCGCGCACTGGCGGCCTATGCGCGTTTGACAAAGCTGACGCTGGCAGTGCTGCGACCGGGGGGAATCCTGGTGATGGCCTCGTGCTCGAGCCGCGTCAGCGCTGAGGTGTTCTTCAGTAGCGTGAACCAAGCTGCCAGCCAGGCGGGTCGCGTGCTGCGCGAGCTGGAGCGAACTGGACACGCGCTGGACCACCCTGTAGCGTTTCCTGAGGGAGAGTACCTGAAATGCCTGTTTGCAGTTGCCGAGTAAAGCTTGCGGACTCTGCCTCGGTCCGATGCTCGGCCGGCGGCGCCAACCAGGCCTAGTCATCGGGGCTGAGTTGACCGAGTGTGCGATTGGGGGTAGGATTTCTGACAGCAATCTCAGGACGGGCGAAGATGAACGCTAGTCATCCTACCCTTGACGATATCCGCGCAGCGGCTAAGCGCATCCGGGCTCATGTGCATCGCACGCCGGTTCTCACCTGCAGTACCCTGGACCGGATGTGCGACGCCGAGCTCTTTTTCAAATGCGAGAATCTGCAAAAGGTGGGTGCCTTCAAGATCCGCGGGGCCGTGAATGCGGTGTTCTCCCTCACAGATGACGAAACCGCGCGCGGGGTGGCGACCCATTCATCCGGAAATCATGCGGCTGCTCTGGCCCAGGCTGCGCGCTGGCGCGGGGTGGCGGCTCATGTCGTGATGCCAGAGAACGCCCCCGAGATCAAGAAACTGGCAGTGGCCGGCTATGGCGCGCAAATCACCTTCTGCAAGCCCACTCTGGCCGCGCGCGAGGAGGCGCTGGCTGAGGTCGTGCGCCTGACCGGTGCGATCGTGATCCACCCATACAATGACCCGCAAGTGATTGCCGGCCAGGGGACGGTAGCTCTGGAACTGCTCGAGGATGTGCCTGACCTGGACGTGGTGCTTACGCCAGTGGGAGGGGGTGGGCTATTGAGCGGGAGCGCTCTGGCGGCCTCGGCTGTCGCGCCCAGAACCCACGTGATGGGTGCGGAGCCAGAAGGCGCTGACGATGCCTACCGCTCGTTGCGGGCTGGCCGGATCATGCTTCAAACTGCTCCACGCACCGTTGCGGATGGGCTACTGACCTCGCTGGGCGATTTGACGTTCGCCATCATCCACAAACACGTGCATTCTATTGTGACGGTGAGCGAGACGGCCATTGTCGAGGGCATGCGGCTGATCTGGGAACGAATGAAGATCGTCGTCGAACCGTCCGCCGCCGTCCCTCTGGGGGCTCTGTTGACGAAGCGCAGTGAGATTCCAGGCAAACGCATCGGCATCGTGCTATCGGGTGGGAATGTGGATCTAGAACGGCTGCCCTGGACTCATGGCGGTTGAATGCTGTGTGCAGGACTAGATATTAAGATACTGAGAGGAGAGCTATATGTCTGATGGCGACTGGGCGCGGGAGCTGCCAGCGGCGATCACGGTGTGCGACACCGAGGGCATCATCCTGGAGATGAACGAGCTGGCCGCGCGGGGGTATGCAAAGGATGGAGGCAGAGACCTGATCGGCCGCAGTGCCCTGGACTGCCACCCGGAGGCTGCACGCACCAAGATGCAGCAGCTGCTGGTGGAGCAGAAGACCAGTGTCTACACGATCGAGAAGCGCGGTGTGAAGAAGCTGGTCTACCAGGCACCCTGGTACAAAGAAGGTGTGTTTGGCGGGCTGGTAGAGTTGGTGATTGAGCTGCCGCGGGAGTTGCCGCACTTTGTACGCAGAGGCTAGGCGACTCAGCCTGTTCGTTTGCAGAGGCTGGCAGCACAAGAAGTTTCGATTCAGATGGACCTGATGGTTCACATCAAAAAGGGGGGCGAGGTTCATGGCCAGAAGGCAGTCCAATGAGAACAAGCGGGTCCGACGCATCACTATTGACGATAAACTAGAAGAGAAGCTCATTCGCGTGCTAGTGTGCAACCTGGCGCCAGGAGTGCGCGAGTTCTCGGACCTGCCGGAGGATTGGGGCATGGAGAGGGCTTTTTCCATGCGACCGGGGAACTATGCGAAGATGCTGGGCCTGCCATCGGGAGAGCAGTATCAGAAGCAGTACACCTGGGATGCTCTGAGTGAGGGACAAGTGTTTCTGAGTGGCGAATTCGAAGCGGATAACCCCGAGTCGCCAACCAAGTTCAGGGTCGTCCCGGGGCGCAAGGAGTTTGTGCGCATCGACCAGGTCAGGTTCTTCCGGGATCGGTTCAAGGAACAGTACGCGAAATTGCTCAAGAGAAAGGTTTGAACCCTGATGGCGCGCAAGATCACCGACCGCGATCTGGTGATACACGTGCTGAACGTGGGCCTCGGCGATAGCATTGTCATCGAGTTTCCAGTAGATGAATCGGGCGAGCGATCGTACGGTCTTGTAGATTGCGCAGACGGGGCAAAGACACGGGACTACCTGGTGAAGCTGCGCAGCCTTCGCAAGGGGCGAGCGCGCCTCGTCTTTGTGTGTGCGACACACCCGCACCTGGATCACATTGTTGGCATTGAGCCATTCATTGCTGACCCCGAGACCAGGCCTGAGCAGTTCTGGGACAGCGGCTTCCGCCACAACTCCACCACCTATCAAAGAATCATGCGGGCGTTGTGGGAATGCCGTGTCAAGCTGGTGCGTGTCTCCGCGGGCATGGAGTGGTACTTTGGGCGCGTGCAAATCACTGCGCTCGCTCCCTCCGTGGGGCTGCGCAACCGTTTTGGCGCGTACGGCGTTGACATCAACAACGCCTCCATCGTTCTGCGCATCGAGCATCGCAAAGAGGACATGCTGCTAATGCGCTCTCTGGAGTACACCGGGGACAACCCAAATCCGGAGGACGTGCGAAAGGCAGGCCAATCCGTTGTAATCCTGGCGGGCGATGCAGAGTACGATAGCTGGGGCGAGATCACGTCGGATTTCCCGCGCGTGGAGACAACGGTTAGCCCGCTGGTGAAGAAGATGGTCAACTACCTGTCCTGTGCGGTGGTCAAAGTTGCTCACCACGGCAGCATGCACAGCACGCCTCTGGACGTGTACGAACGCATGATGCCTGAGGTGGCCATCGTGTCCACTGAGCAGGAGATCAAGACCACCAAAGTGGCAGGGCAGCCCTGGACGAGGGGGTTGTTCCCACATCCCAGCGCCACGCTGGCGCTGCAAGAATCGGGGGCGCGCATCTACACCACGGACGGGAGTCATGAGTCCGAGCTGCTAGGCGACGGCAGCCCCAGGGATGCGGAGCTGGCTCACCCAGGCAGCGTAGTTGTGGTGCTGCCGCCCAGCGGCAGAGCGCGTGTGATCAAGCTTCGCGATCGGGCGAAGGATCTGGCTGACCCACCACAGGAGGCGTGAAGTCCCCTGCTGGGATCCCAGAGGCAGGCAAGAAAACGGACCCGCCTGGGCCCAGACTGCTCCCTCCCTGTCCAGACCTTCCCCCTTGAACCTGGCATGGGACGACAGCGTATTCATCCTGACAGGCCTCAGATCCTATTGTGGCCTCCCCGTGGGAGGTGAACATGCCTGACGCAGCCGAGGAGCGCGAAACGCCTCAATCTATTCACTGGCAGGTTCCGTTCTTCTCTGTCTGGAGCAGCCAAGCCCTTTCTTTGCTGGGAAGTTCGCTGGTCCAGTTTGCGCTGATCTGGTGGCTTACTGAGCGCACAGGTTCTGCGACCGTCCTGGCCATGGCTTCTCTGGTGGGGCTTTTGCCGCAGATCCTGATTATGCCGCTGGCCGGGGCCCTGGTTGACTGCTGGAATCGACGGAGAGTCATGATCGTTGCGGATGGCTTGACCGCGCTGGTGAGCCTCTGCCTGGTCTATCTGTTCATTGTCGGAGCCACACAGCCCTGGCACGTGCTACTCGGCATGATGCTGCGTGCTGTCGCCGGGGCGTTTCATTGGCTGGCCATGCAGGCTTCGACCTCGCTGATGGTGCCGCGGGAGCAGCTCTCGCGCGTGGCGGGCCTCAACCAGACACTTAGTGGCGCCATGAACATGGTTGCGCCTCCGTTGGGTGCGCTTCTGCTGAGCTTCCTACCTGTCCAGGGCGTGCTCCTGATCGACGTGGCCACTGCCGTCCCTGCGATTGCGGCGTTGGCGATAGTAGCCATTCCATCACCCCGGCAGGGCGTTGTTGAGCGCATGGGTAGCTTTGCTGTGCTGTGGAGGGAGATGCGCAGCGGGTTGGCCTATGCGTGGGCCTGGCCCGGTTTGCGTGCGGTGATCCTCATGGCGGCGGCCGTCAACTTCCTAATCAATCCCGCTTTTTCGATGATACCGATCCTTGTCACCAAGCACTTTGGCGGTGGGGTCGTGCAACTTGGCGTGTTGAACTCGACGTGGGGTGTCGGGGTGGTGCTGGGTGGGGCATGCCTCAGCACCTGGGGAGGCTTCCATAGAAAGGTACTCACCAGCTTGTGTGGACTTGCCGGGATGGGGCTCGGTCTGCTGGTGCTTGGCATGGCCCCCGCATGGGCGTTTGGAATGGGGTTGGTGGGCCTCGGACTCGCGGGATTCATGGAGCCCATCACGGACGGTCCGCTGTTTGCCACTATCCAGTCCAGTGCCAGCCCAGAAATGCAGGGGCGCGTGCTCTCTCTGATGATTAGCCTGGCGAAGGCGACTTCGCCTCTCAGCCTGGCTGTGGCTGGCCCGCTGGCGGATGCTCTCGGCGTGAGAATCTGGTATTGGGCGGCTGGCCTGCTCTGCCTTCTGATCGCGGTCGGGGCGCTTTTCGTTCCAGATGTGATGCGCATGGAAGAACAGGTGCACTACCCCGCACCGCAGTAAGCTGCTGTGTGCTGCCTCGTGCGGAAGCCATCTGCCCATGCCTGGGCAGTTGTAGCAGAGATCGGAAGAAGACATCATGGCGCTTTCTTGCTCATCCTGGCCAAACAGGATAGAATGGCACGCGCAGCGAAGTAGCCTGGGAGGCAGAAGAGATGTCACACGGGGTCGGAGACGAGTTCCAGTCGCAAACCAAGTACAGGCGCGGTGAACTGCCTCGAGGCGGATTGGACTGGGTGAGTAAGCCAGAGACGTACAAGCACTACCCGCTGGCGCCGCGCCTGACATTGAGTTCGCCGCAGTTGACTGGCAATGCATCGTTGTGGGAGGCGTTGGCGAAACGACGCTCAGTGCGGCGCTTCCAGGCTGCCCCTCTGCCTGAGGCGCACCTTTCCCAGTTGCTTTGGGCTGCTCAGGGTATTACTCTGCGGGCGGACGGCTATGCTTTCCGCACTGCTCCCTCGGCTGGCGCATTGTACCCGGTGGAGACCTACGTGGTAGTCAACGCTGTGGAGGAAATTACACCAGGAATCTACCACTATGCTGTCGAGGCGCACGAATTGGAGCAGCTAGAGTGCGGTGACTTCAGGGCTGAGGTTGCACGCGCGGCGCTGGACCAAAGCATGGCGGCGCGGGCCAACATCGTCTTCATCTGGACAGCGATCTTCCAACGCTGCAAGTGGAAGTACCGCCAGCGGGCCTACCGCTACGTCTATCTTGATGCTGGCCACATTGCGCAGAATGTGGTGCTTGCGGCGGTGGCGCTGGGGTTGGGCACCTGCCAGATCGCTGCTTTGTATGATGATGAAGCGAACGCCTTGCTGGGGGTGGATGGAGAAGAAGAGAGCGTCCTCTACATGACCGTGGTGGGTAGACCAGAATGAGGTTGTGCTGTCTCCTGCAAAGGCCTAGATCCGCGTTCAGCATGGAGGCTGCAATGCGGGGCGAAACATAATGCACGGCAGGCCGGGCAGTGACTGTCTGGCGTACTACTGTACACCTGGCACAATCAGCGACCCTGGCGAGTGGGGGCGCTGGCTCGAGGGATTGCCTACTGACTTGTATGAGCTGAGCAGAGTGGTGCAGGGGCTGCTCATTCACATCCTGGAAGCCAGACGCTATGGCGTGGAACTCCCCGAGGAACGCAGGGCAGAGATCGAGGTGGGCCACGTGGCTGGCATGATTGCGCGGCTCAGCCATTTGGATTCACGCCCCTTGGTTGCCGAGCGTCCGCCTGAAAGGCGCTTGGTGGCAACCTGCCACGGCTACGCTCTATTGATGTGTGCCGCGTTGCACCATCAAGGGCGGCCGGCGCGCGCCAGGCCAGGGTTTGCCGCCTACCTGGTGCCGAAGAGGCTTATTGACCACTGGGTGTGCGAGGTTTGGGAGCCTGATCGGCAGCAGTGGGCCATGGTGGATGCCCAACTCGATGCTGTGGAGCGCCAGGCGTATGGTATCTGCTTTGACCCGTGCGACGTGCCGTCTGACCAACTCGTGCTAGCGGGCCGGGCATGGCAGGAGACGCGCGCCGGTCGCGTAGAACCGCAGCTTTTTGGCTTTGCCAAGTGGTGGGGCTGGGCCTACTTGCGGCATCAGGTATTGCGCGACCTATTTGCTCTGAACAAGATCGAGCTTCTGCCCTGGAGCAAGTCCGGGTTGCCAGAGAAAGATGAGCAAGATACCTCCGAGGCCGAGAGGGCGACCCTGGACCGGATTGCTGCCCTGAGCCTGTCTGGGAATTGCGCGTTGCCACGGGTGCGGTCTATACACCGGCGCGTTATCAAGCTGGGCAGCCCACCGGATTGGTCACCCTGGCAACCAGAACTGGTTCGAGCCGACTTGCGCTAGGATCTGATGGAAGCTACAACTTTGGCAGGAGGCTTGGGCATGACGACGATGGCGAGTCCGGGTGGCGTCGACGGAGAATCGCTGTTGCGCGGGGCGCTTGTGCGCCTGACCGGGCCGCGTAGCAGCGATGCGGGGGAAATGGCGCGTTGGAGCGATGAATCGCAGTACATGCGCATGGTGGATAGCGACTGGATGCGGCCCCGCACCTCGGACGATTCTCCGCTGGGGCGCGCAGGATCGAGCCCCACGGGGGTAGAGTTCCGTATTCGCGAGCTGGCGGATGGCCGCCTGCTGGGCTTCCTGGCTGTGCACAGCATTGAATGGAACAATCAGCTCGGCGAGATCTCCATCGGCATTGGGAATCCTGCCGATTGGGGCAAGGGGTATGGCAGCGAAGCCATGCGTTTGGCGCTGCGCTACGCGTTCCACGAATTGAATCTGAACCGGGTCTGGCTGACGGTGATCTCCTACAACGCCCGGGCCATCCACCTGTACGAGAAGCTCGGTTTCCGACACGAGGGCGTGAGGCGCCAAGCAGTGCTGCGCGACGGGAAGCGGTACGACATGCTGGTGATGGGCTTGTTGCGCTCAGAGTGGGAAAGCAGCATGCGACCAACCTGATGCCGTGCCTGGTAGACCAATTCCTATGACATAATCCAATATGCGGAGGTCAGGGATGGAGCGGATCGAGTATCATTGGCGAACTGATGACGGTGTGGAGCTTTTTGGCCAAGGCTGGCTGCCTGCCGGAGCGCCCAAGGCGGCTGTCTGTCTCGTGCACGGGCTTGGCGAGCACAGTGGGCGTTATGCGCATGTTGCCGAGGCTCTTAACCAGGCCGGCTACGCTCTGTTAGGCTTTGATCTGCGGGGGCACGGCCGCTCGGGAGGACCTCGTGGTCATGCACCCTCGCTCGAGGCTTGGCTGTGTGATATCGACCGTCTGCTTGAGGAGGCGTCGCAGCGTTTTCCGGGGACACCGCGTTTCGTTTACGGTCACAGCCTGGGGGGCATTCTGGTGCTTGACTATGTACTGCTGCGCCGGCCAGCCTTGGCTGGTGCGATTGTGACCAGCCCAGGATTGCACACCGCAATCGAACAGCAGAAGGTCAAAGTGGCTCTATCGAAGGTGCTGGGACGGTGGTTGCCGGGTTTGACCCTGGCCAGCGGCCTCAATCCCCAGCACCTGAGCCGCGACCCGCAAGTAGTGCGGGCCTATGTGGATGACCCGTTGGTGCATGACAGGCTGACTGCTGGTTCGGGCTACCAGTTGCTGAAGGGCATTCAGCTGGCGCTGGAGAGGGCTGCCGAGTTTCCTCTGCCTTTGCTGCTGATGCATGGCACGCAGGACCAACTGTGCTTTCCTTCGAGCAGCACCGAGGTTGCGGAGGCGCACCCAGGGGACTGCACCCTCAAGGTGTGGGAGGGTGGCTACCACGAGTTGCACAACGAGCCGGAGAAGCAGGCCGTGCTGCGGTCAATGACCGAATGGCTCGACAAGCACTTGCCACAGTAGGTGCATGGGCGAAAAGTCACAGTATCGTGGCCAGATTGCAGAACTGCTTGACAAGGCCGTGGCGGCCGGTAACTCGGAGGGCGTGGCGACATTCCTGCGAGCTCACAGTAACCTCCCAGGCCCGAGGGGCAACCTGGAGCTGGCAGAGGCTTTCGCTTGGGTCATCGAGGAGACCGCGGCTCATGCGCCGACAGAAGTATGGCACCTGTGCCTGAAGCTGGCCGCGACGGACCCGGAACGGGCTCCCGTGAACGACCCGGGTGAGTTTGTGGTCTTTTGCGGAATCCGCGGCCTGGGGGCTGTGGCGGTGTCGGACAAGCAGCGCTATGCAGATGCCATGGCCTACCTGAAGGACGCTGCCACCGATCCGCGCTGGCGGGCGCGTGAAGCTGTGGCCATGGCACTTCAGGATTTGATCGCCAGCCAGGGAATGCAGGTCTTGACGGACCTCGCGGCCTGGGTGCAGGGCGCGGACTGGCTGGCTATGCGGGCCGTAGCGGCTGGAGTGGCTGAGCCGCGGCTCTTGAAGGATGCGGCAGTGGCGCAGGCTGCGCTGGATCTGCACCGACTTATACTCTACCGTTTCGAGGCTGGCGGCACGGACAGGTCGGATGCATTCCGCGCCCTCAGGCAGGGTCTCGGGTATAGCCTGAGTGTGATTGTGGCAGCGCTGCCTGCTGTGGGCTGGTCATACATGCGCGAGCTGGCCGCAACGCGGAATGAGCAAATAGAGTGGGTTCTGCGGGAAAACCTTAAGAAGACGCGCTTGCTCAGGAACTTCCCGACCGAAGTGCAGGATGTGAGGGGCCGTATTTCAAGCTAGCAGCCGACTTTACTGCAGTATTCAGGTAGTGATAGAAAGGATGGAGATCATGAGAGCGTCAAGAAACCTGGGCGCAGTCCTTCTGGGAATCTGGCTGATCCTGGCTGGGCTCGTGCCGTTGACGGGCCTGCGCTTTCCTGCCTATGAGGTCGTGATGGCCCTTCTGGCGGTGGCTGCAGGTATCCTCATCCTGGTGGGACCCATCAGGTTTCGGAGAAGCCTGGGGGCTATTCTGCTGGCTGTGTGGCTCATTCTGCAGGGTCTGCTGCCGCTGCTAGGCCTCAGCATTCCCAACGTCACCCTGCTGCTCGATCTGCTCGCGATCGCTGCCGGCGCCTTGGTGCTGCTGGGCAGCTAGTGCGACCTGGAATCCCAGACGCGGCCGTCTGGGGTAGTACTCGGGAAACACTGAGAGCTTCTACGCCCCTTGATTTTTGGCACGGCGCCCGGCTCTCTGCGGAGCGACCTTTGCTTTCAACCGGGTCGATGTGGCATCATGCCCGGGATTGGGTTTGAGTCCACGGTTCGGCGAATGGAGGGATGACGGTGTGCAGCCTTGTCGTTGATCTGGATCGCCTGCGGGACTTTGACCTGGGATTCGATCCGATGCACCCCGAACAAAGTCGCGTGCCGGCGCGCATCCTGGGCTACGGGGAGATCAGCACAGTGTTCGAGATCGATGCCGAGGGCCTGCGGGGCATTGCCTTCAAACGCATGCCAATCTTCAACACCGGCGACGAGATGGATCGCTATCAGACCATCTATGCGGAATACAACCGTCTTCTGGATCAGGAGATTGGCCTGTGCTTGCCAGCCTACGGCAGCGCCGCTCTCAAGGACGTGGTCTTTCCTGTCTTCTACATCTTGCAGAGACAGTATGCTTACGAATCGATTGCGCACCGCGCACTACACCGGCTTACCGAAGCAGAGGTTCGAACGTTGGTTCGGGCTGTGTTGCGCGAGCTCAAGAAGGTCTGGGACTTTAACGCCCGCCGGAAGGACATACAGGTCGGCGTTGACGGGCAGCTCTCCAACTGGGCAATAGAGGGCTTTGACCCAGTGCGTCCCAATCTGGGCAGCCGGGTTTCGCTGGCCTATCTGGATACCAGCACGCCCCTATTCCGGGTGAACGGGGTGGAGCGGTTGGATACCGAGCTGTTCTTGCGCAGCGCTCCTTCGTTCCTGGTGTGGATTCTACGCCTGCTGTACGTGAAGGATGTGGTCAACCGCTACTATGACTTTCGCCTGGTAGCCACGGACTTGATTGCCAATCTGTACAAGGAGCAGTGCCCACAATGGGTGCCTGGTGCCATCGCTGAGGCCAACGACTTCTTTGCGACTGAGGCGGCGGCTTTCGGAATCCAGCCCATCGATGAGGGAAGCGTACGTTCCTACTACCGCCAGGATGCAATGATCTGGTCACTGTATCTTTCCATGCGCAAGGTGGACCGTTTCTTAAGGACCAAAGTGCTGCATACAGGGTATCCATACGTGCTGCCCGAGACAGTGAAAAGATGAGCGCGGCAGGCAGGTGAAGGAGGGCCAGATGGCGTGTATCGGTCAGGACTCCAGGCAACGGATCATCGAACGTTTTGCGGGCCACGTGTCCAGCGGGAAGGTGGACTTTTTCAAGCATGCCGGGATTGATTTCGTGTTTGGCAAGCGCGAAGGCGTCTACGTCTGGGATCTGGAGGGCAAGCAACGTCTGATTGACTGCCACTGCAATGGAGGGGTATACAACCTCGGGCATCGCAATCCGCGTGTGCTTGCGGCGCTTAGCGTGGCTCTGCAGGAGTTGGATATCGGAAATCACCATTTCATCAGCGAGCATCGTGCACTGCTGGCGGAGAGGCTGACCGCCCTGTGCCCAGGCGATCTCAAGCGCGTCATGTTTGGCGTGGGTGGGGGCGAAGCGATAGACATGGCCCTCAAGCTGGCGCGCGCTCATACCTGCCGCAGCAAGGTGATTTACGCTGAGGGAGGGTATCACGGACACACAGGTTTGGCGCTGGCCGCGGGCGATTCGGCGTACAATGCGCCCTTCGGACCGCTCAGCCCGGGCTTTGTGGCGGTGCCGTTTGGTGATCTCCAGGCCCTGGAGAAAGCCATGGATGCAGAGACGGCGGCCGTCATCTTCGAAACGATACCGGCCACCATGGGCATTGTCGTGCCGCCCGATGGCTATTTCTCCGGCGTGCGCCGGCTGTGCGATCAGCACGGAGCAATCATGATTCAGGACGAGGTGCAGACCGGCCTCGGGCGCTGCGGGATGGTATGGGGGATCGACACCTACGGGGTTGTACCCGATATCCTGGTGACGGCCAAAGGACTCTCCGGAGGCATCTATCCGATCTCGGCCACCGTGTATCGCGAGCACCTGGATCCCTTCTTGCGCGCCAATCCATTCATTCACATATCGACCTTTGGTGGATCGGAAGTCGGATGCTATGCTGCCCTGGAAGTAGTGCGCATTCTGGAGGAGCCGGGCTTTCTGGAGCACGTGCGGGAGATGTCTGAGGTGTTTCGAAAGGGACTGAGCTGGCTGCAAAAGAAGCACTCGTCCTTGGTTGTGGAGGTGCGCCAGCGCGGATTGATGATGGGTGTGAAGCTAGCCAGCTCCTTCCTCGGCCCTTTGCTGACCCTGGCCGGGTTCCAGTTCGGTTTGCTGACCATCTACGCCAACTATGACCCAAGCATCAACCAGTTGCTGCCTCCCTTGACCATACAGAAGGAAGAAGCGCACGAAGTGCTGCTGGCCCTGGATCAGATGCTCGCCTGGGTGGCAGAGTATGCAGCACATGCTCAACAGCTGTGATAATGCCACGATTTGCCTGGCTGCAGCAGGCCAGGCGCGAAGAGTGCTCGTGTTTGGGTGAGTCAAAGCATGCATATTCGACGTGTCACTGCCAGAGCCTCCAAGGCTCTGGGGATCTTGCTGACGATAGCCGTGACCTTGATCAGCTGCGGTCGGGCCAAAAGCCTGGACGCAGGACTCGCTGAGATCGTCAAGCCGTACCGCTTCAACGTATTTCGCTGGGAGTTCACTGAACTTCTGCGCCGGCCTGTGCGTGCTCAGGGAGATGCCTCTGCTCAGCCAGCGGCGCGATCCTCATCCGGTCCGGTCACTGAATACATGACGCTGCTCAGCGACATCCGCAGGCTCGAGGCGAAGATCGAGCAGCAGTCGTCGAGCGAGCGTGACACGGAAAGCGACGGACAGTTGCAGGCTTTGCAGGCACACAGGCAGGCCCTGGTGCCCGAAGTGGAGCGCATACTGGGCAGCCAGATCCGGCAGGTGCTGCAGCAGGAGGGCATCTACAACCCCGCTGATCGTCTGGTGGGCCTGCGTGTCGCCTTTCCACCGATCTACTTCAGGTTGCAGAAGCCGCCTCACACCCTGATCGTGTCGCCCCGTGAACGCATCGAGAGCATGCGGGAGGTAATGCTCTTGCAGGACTTGAGTCTCGAGAACGTGATTGAGATCGAGGCCAAGGTGGAGGGCCTAGGCGTCTCGGCCCTGGTGGAGGCGATTGGAGGCTTTGGCGCAACGTATCCTACCTTTGTGTCTGATGACGCGTCGCTGTATTGGATCGTGAAGACTGCCACGGAGGAGTGGCTACACCAGTATCTTGCCTTCACACCTCTGGGGTTTGCATACATCCTCGATCTTGTGGGCGTGGCGCGCAACTATGACATCGCCACCATGAATGAGACTGTTGCAGGAATAGTAAGCGCCGAGATCGCCTCCCGAGTGATGCAGGCTTACTACGCTGAATACCTGCAGCCCACGGCTCCGCCCAAGTCAGCCGAGCCACCACGGGTCGACTTTAACGCGGTTATGCGGGACACTCGCCTTCAGGTAGATGAGATGCTGGCCAAAGGGCAGGTGGACGAAGCGGAGCGCTTTATGGAGGAGCGCCGCCAGTACTTGCAGGCCAACGGTTACTACATCCGCAAGCTCAATCAGGCCTACTTTGCCTTCTACGGTACGTATGCCGACATGCCTAGTTCTGTCAGTCCAATTGGCGAAGAGCTTCGTCAATTGCAGACCAAGACCAAGACACTGCGCGATTTTCTGAACGCGGCGGCAGGCATGTACAGGCGTAGCGATCTCCAGGATCTGCTGGAGGGTCTGGTGATCTCACGGCTCGACGCCTATGAGCCTGTCTCCTTGTCGCCGGCGATGGGCGACGCTCGGCCATGAGCTCGATCCTGCTTCGCGTGCGCCAGGGCTAGTCCAGATCGGTATCAGGGGTTTCCTGACGGCTGGTGATCCCGGCGCTGACATCCTTCCAAAGCTGCGTGTAGACTTCGGGTTGTGACGAGCGCAAGCCCGACAGCAGTTCACGAACCAGACTGACGCTGCTCTGCAGGGAGAGGATTCGGTCGCACTGGGGAGACAGCTCCTTGCCCAGCAGCTTCCCCAGCCCCTTGCGCTCTACCTCGGAATAGTATCCAAGGCCCAGCAGGTAGTGCTGCACTTCCTTGACCACGCGTCCCCAAGGATCGACGCTGTCCTCGCGCAGTAGGCGGTGCACAATGGAAGCGACGGCGTTGTCCTTTTCTCTGGGTGCCACACTAGCCAGCAGTAGACCCTCCAGGCCATCAAGACGATCCGCAGGAATGCTGGTGCGCATGGCCTGCAAGTACTTGGACTTGACTAGCAGCCCCTTCACTCCCATGCTCAGTTGCAGGCAGCCTTGCTGTTTCCAATGGGCATATGCGGTGACCAGGATCAACGTGGCCAGGTCGCTTTTCTTGACGCTCACATCGCGGCATGGCAGTCTCTCGCCAAAGGACAGCCGGGTCTTGCTTGCGAACAGATCCTGCAGGCTATCTGCATACAGGTAGGCCAGCGCGGATGGTGCGACAACCGGTTGCGTCATTTGTGATTCCTCCTCGAATTCGGGGCAGCCCAAATCATACGCGGGCAAGCCACTAGACTAGCCGTATTGAGATGCAAGGTGGTAGAAGCGGTACAGGACTACCAGGCTGATCACGTCCAGCGTCACCAGAACAACTACCAGAAGTGAGACCAACGTGCGCTTGGCGCCAGTGTTGCGCAGGCGGCTTAGGAGCTCCTGGTAACCGCGGGCAAGCAGGGCTGCGATCACTGGCAACACGGGGAACAGGAAGCGTCCCTGCGGCATGCTGTAGGTGAGGTTGTAGACTAGGACACCGGCAAGACAGGCCAGGATGAACAGCGCCCCAAAGGCAAGCTTGGGATCGAATGGGCATGCTTTCACCAGGCACAGCACGAGACCGGCAACTCCCGCGGCCACGAGCAGCGCATAGATCACATAGGCTGCCGTAGGCAGAGGCACGTTCATGTACCCAAATCTTCCGACAAAGGATGCGAACATGTCGCGCGGGAACGTTCGCAGGAAGTAGGGAGACAAGAGTGGTTTCTCCTCGACCAGTTCTGGCAGAGTGTTCTTCTCCATCTGCGTGCCCAGGAATTCACCGTACAGGCGATAGTTGCGCACGAAGAAGAAGGCGCTGATTAAGGCAGCGATGAGGCAGAACAGCAAAGCGTAGCGCAGCACCGCTCGTGCCGAGTGACGCTGCCTGTACAGCGCGTAGGCTAACACGGCCAAGGCGACTGGAAGCGCGAAAAGCAGGGTCTTTTTGGTTAGCAGTCCCAGACCGAGAGCCAAGCCTGCCAGAACATAGTTCTTGCGCTCCAGAGGTCTGTCCACTATGCGCAGTACCCAGTATATGGTTGTGGTAGAGAAGAGGTTTGCCAGGTTGTCATTGTCTATGGCGCCGGACATGAAGGCGAATTGCGGCAGGGTGATCACCCAAAGGGCAGCCAACATGCTATAAGGCCGCCCAGGCAACAACAGATCGAACAACTTGAACATGCACAGGAGATTGAGCAGGGCCAGAATGACGGACAGCACGCGCAGCAGGTAGAAGCCCAATCTGTCAGTCGCGCTGGCGAAGATGCTGCTGGCAAAATGCTGGTAGACCGGCACATACCATTCATCACCCTTGTTCCAGACGTGTTTGGGGTTGCGCACGGGCGTGAGATCCACGCTGGCATCTGGCTGTGAAAGGCGATTGAGCAGGGCCCCGATCCAGTAGTACAGCGGCGGCTGGTGGCCTTCGCCGCCTACCGAAAGGCTGGGGACGTTCTGATTGGGGAGTTGTCCCGTGCGGGCGACATAATTCACGTAGAGCATGTGCGATGGCTCATCCGGTGGCTCCCAAGGAGGCACCACAAAAGCGCAGATCAGCGCGAATGCCAGCAAGTATGCGGTTGTGGCTGGACGAGCGAATCTCATCTGCGATCCTTCGGCATCGTATGCGCGACGATGCTGGCTTCAGAGGCCTCGGCTGCGCCAGTATACCCGTAATCATCGAATGCGACAACTACCTGATCCCTCAAGGCACTTTTGCAGCTGCCGTCGTGTTGTGATATAAGATGGCTTTGCCCGGCCATGCGCCGGGCGGAAGCTCATCCTCGCAGTCTTGCTGCACGCATCCTGGGCTGTTGTCTTTGGAGAGGCCAGTTCGCTTGCATCGGTCATATTACGATCTGAAGAACGCTATCTCAACTAACCGTTTGCTCGGCCTGTGGCGACTGATGCATGGCTACCGCCGTCTCTATCTGGTGGCATCGCTAGCGCTTGCCGTGGCTGCACTCTCGCGCACCGGAGTGTCTTATCTCCTGAGGTACTTTGTGGACGAGGTGGCTGGGCGCCCAGGGCAAAGCGAGCAAGTCATCTGGGTGGCTGTGGGACTGGTAGGTCTTGCCGTTGCTGAGGGAGGTGCGAGTTTTGTCAGCGGGCGGCTGGCGGCGCAAGTGGCGGAGGGCATCACGCGACGCCTGCGCAACTACCTCTTCGATCACATTCAACGCCTGTCTTTCACCTATCACGACAGGATGCAGACGGGTGAGCTGATCAGTCGCTGCACCTCCGATGTGGATGCGCTACGTCGCTTTTTCTCCGACCAGGCCATCGGTGTGGGGCGCATCGCGTCGCTGTTTGTGGTGAACATGCTGGCTCTGCTGAACCTGGATGTGCGTCTGGCATTGCTGGCGGTTGCTGTGGTGCCTGTGCTGCTCGCCATGTCCGTTCTCTTCTTCCGACGGCTTTCCTTGGCCTACGAGGCCTACCAGGATCAGGAGGCCGTGCTCTCCACCACGTTACAGGAGAACCTGACCGGGGCGCGCGTGGTCAAGGCCTTTGCTCGCCAGGCCTTTGAGCGCGAAAAGTTCGGACGCCAGAACTGGGAAAAGTTCCTACGCGGAAAACGATTGCTGCAGATGCACTCGCTGTACTGGCCGATCTCCGATACTTTGTGTGGGCTCCAGATGTTGGTCTGCGTGGTTGTGGGCGCATTGCGTGCAATGGATGGAACGATCAGTATCGGCACGTGGGTGGCCTACAACAACATGGTACTGTGGACCATCTGGCCGATGCGCAACCTGGGCAGGCTTGTTGTGCAGATGTCTTCTGGCCTGGTCTCCTACGCGCGCGTGGCCGA
This sequence comes from uncultured Anaerolineales bacterium, assembly GCA_964478725.1. Lineage (GTDB taxonomy): Bacteria > Chloroflexota > Anaerolineae > UBA2200 > UBA2200 > CAYZKS01. Next base: position 7,721 of record CAYZKS010000012.1, on the reverse strand, counting down.
AGTGATCCGCGAGAAGCGCGAGCCACTTGAAGAAGGGGAGCGCGTGTGCCAGGACAGGCTGAGGGGGGAGATTGTTTTCGACCGGGTTGGCTTTGCCTATGACCCCAAGAGTCCTGTGCTCAACGACGTCACCTTTCACTGTGCGCCAGGGCAGGTGATTGCGCTGCTGGGTTCAGCGGGCTCTGGGAAAACCACCTTGGTCAACCTCTTGCCTCGTTTCTACGACTACACCAGTGGCTTGCTGACCCTGGACGGAATGGACCTGAAGCGCTACCCACGCCATTATCTGCGGGAGCAGATCGGCATCGTGGAGCAGGAGCCCTTTCTATTCGCGCGGAGCATTCGCGAGAACATCACCTACGGGGTCAAGCGGCGGGTTTCGCAGGTGGAAGTTGAAGAAGTGGCACGCGCTGCAGCGATTCATGAAGACATCGTGGCCCTGGCGCGCGGCTACGACACTGTGGTAGGCGAGAAGGGGGTGATGCTCTCGGGCGGCCAGAAACAGCGTGTCGCGATAGCGCGCACGCTGCTAAAGGACCCGCGCATCCTGATCTTGGATGATTCCACGTCCTCGGTCGACACGGAGACTGAGATCGAGATCCGCGAGGCTCTGCAACGTCTCATGTGCAATCGGAGCACTTTTGTCATCGCCCACCGCGTTCAGAGCGTGATGCAGGCTGACCTGATCCTGGTACTGGACAAGGGGCAGATCCTGCAGCGCGGAACGCACGACGAATTGCTGCGGCAGCCTGGGCCCTACAGAAGGATCTATGAGCTGCAACTGCGCATTGAGGCGGAGTTGGACCAGGAGATTGCCAGTGTCACAGTATGAGCTCGAAGATGACGAAGTAGCCCGTTCGCAGGTCAGTGGGAAGGTCCTGCTGCGAATTCTGGCGCTGACACGGCCTCATTGGAGGTGGATGCTGGGCTTTGTGTCGGCGGTAGCCGTCGTGTCGGTGCTCGACGCGTTGTATGCCTATCTGCGGAAGGCAGTGGTTGATCAGGCCATTCCTCTGGGCAGTCGCGCCTTGTTGACGCAAGTGGCCGTGAGCTATGCCGGAACGGTTCTTCTACAGGCTGTGGGGGTATTTGGCTTCATCTATCTGGCGGGCGTGCTGGGCGAGCGTATTCAGTATGACCTGCGCGCCAAGATGTTTGACCATCTGCAGGACCTCTCGTTTGCGTACTTTAACCGTACGCCGGTTGGCTGGATCATGGCGCGCGTTACCTCTGATTCGGAGCGCATCGCTCAATTGGTGACGTGGGGGCTGCTGGACGTAACCTGGGGAATCATTAACATAACTACGTCGCTCGCATTCATGCTCGTGATCAATTGGAGGCTGTCGCTGATCGTGGTGTCGGTCATCCCTGCTCTGCTGCTGGTGGCCTCGAAATTCCAGCAGAGAATCATTCTGGAATACCGCAAGGTGCGCAGACTCAATTCGAGGATAACGGCCGGGTTCAACGAAAACATCACGGGCGTTCGGGTGGTGAAGGCGCTCTGCCGCGAAGAGGAGAACCTGCGTGAGTTCGGCGTGCTCTCAGGCGAGATGTACCACTCTGCGTTTCGGGCCGCATGGCTGTCGGCGCTGTTTCTGCCGATTGTCCAGATCATCAGCGCTGTGGCGATGGGAGCGGTGATCTGGTATGGCGGCTCGCAAGTGCGGTTGGGCAGTATGAGCATAGGGGGGATCCAGGCCTTTGTGCAGTACATTGGATTCATGATGTGGCCGATCCAGGACGTCGCGCGTGTGTATGCGGAGATGCAACATGCCCTGGCGTCGGCAGAACGTGTCTTCTCATTGCTCGACAGCACTCCTGATATTGCAGACCGACCCGGAGCGGTTGGCCTGGACAGCATTCGAGGCGACATCGAGTTCCAGCATGTCGATTTCTCATATGATGCAGTCACCCCGGTCCTGAAAGACCTGTCTCTGGTGGTCAAACGTGGAGAGACCATTGCTCTGGTGGGACCGACTGGTGGAGGCAAGACGACTATAGTCAACTTGGTCTGTCGCTTCTTCGAACCCAGTAATGGACGTGTCTTGATCGGGGGGCGAGACTATACCAGCATTTCCCTACATTCTATCCAGTCGCATATCGGCGTGGTGCTTCAGACGCCGCACCTCTTTTCCGGAAACATCCGTGAGAATATCCGCTACGGACGCCTGTCAGCCACGGATGCCGAGGTGGAGGAGGCAGCGAAAGTCGCCGGTGCTCACGCGTTCATATCGACTCTGCAGAAGGGCTACGACTCAGAGGTGGGAGAAGGGGGACAGTTGCTGTCCGTGGGCCAGAAGCAACTGATCAGCCTGGCAAGGGCAGTTTTGGCGCAGCCGGAGATCCTGGTAATGGACGAGGCCACCAGTTCAGTGGACACCCTGACTGAAGCCCTGATCCAGAAGGGTATGGAGGCCCTGATGAGAGATCGCACCGCGTTTGTGATCGCACACCGTTTGTCAACCATCAGGAGGGCCGACCGCATCCTGGTGATCGAAGGCGGACGAATCGTGGAAGCCGGGGCGCACGCAGAGCTTTTGAAGAGGCGAGGCAAATACCACAACCTGTATACGCGGCAGTTTAGAGAGGAGAAGGCCGCAGAAAGCGACCAGTGGCTTCTGATGCGTGACGAGAACAATGGGCCCACGTAGGACAAAGATGAACTCTGAAACGCACAGATTCATTCTGCATCCAGCCGGAACTGCGGTATGATGCTCTAGGGCGGGCACGCCTGTTGACATTGGTGGACGCTTGCCGCAGACGATCTATGGAGGGTTATCAGATGAAGGGGTCTGGTGCGGGTGCCGACGCTCACCCGGTGGTCATCTACACCCAGCCCACCTGAGCGGATTGCCACGCGGCAAAGAGTTACTTTGCTCAACATAAAGTGCCATTCGAAGAGCGTGACGTTGTGGCCAACCCAGAGTACATGCAGGAGTTGCGCAGGCGGATGGGACGATTTGTCACGCCCACGATCGTGATCGGCGACGAGGTTCTGCTGGGATTTGGCATGAACCTAGACAGGATCAGACAGCTGCTCTCCAGGCATCCCAGCGCCTACCCAAGAACGTGAATCCATGTAAGAATGCGAGCTGTGTCAAATGAAGAAGATCCTGATCTTGATGAGTGACACGGGAGGGGGTCATCGCGCAAGTGCCGATGCACTGTGCGCCGTGATTGAAGAGTGCTACGGCGCCGATATCAAGGTAGAGATGCTCGATCTATGGCTTGACTACACTCCCCCGCCTCTGAACCAGGTGCCCAGAGGCTATCGGTTTTTGATAGATGATGCGCCATGGCTCTACAAGTTGCTCTATCGCGTCGGGGAGCAACCGCTTGCTACGGAGCCGCTGCTAAGGACAGCCTCCCGATTGCTGAGCAGGCCCATCGGCCAAGTGTTGCGTCGCTCCGCCCCAGATCTTATCATCTCCGTACACCCCCTGATGCAGGCAGTCCCTCTGCGCATCCTACGCCGCATAAGTCGAGACACTCCTTTCGTGACCGTGGTCACGGACTTTATCGGCGTTCATCCTGTGTGGTTCGATCGGCATGTGACCTTGTGCTGTGTGCCCAGCAATGCTGCCTACGGCCTGGCGCTAAGAGCCGGCCTGCGCCCAGAGCAGTTGCGTGTGCTCGGGCTACCCATACGGCCTGCCTTTGCAAAGCCCGCATTGCCCAAGCCCGAGCTGCGCCAGCGTCTTGGGTTACGTACGGACTTGCCGTGCGTCCTGATGGTCAGCGGCGGCGAAGGAATGGGCCGACTGGCCGAGATCACACAGCAGGTGACTTCCGCGCTGGCGTGCGATGGAAAGATCGCTGGGCAGATGGTGGTGGTGTGTGGCAGGAATGAGAGACTTGAGCTGGACCTGGTGTCTCAGTCCTGGCCCATTCCCCTCTTCGTCAAGGGGTACGTGGACAACATGTGGGACTGGATGGCAGCTTGTGATGTGGTGATCACCAAGGCCGGGCCAGGCACCATTGCCGAGGCCATGGCATTGGGTCTTCCTCTCCTGCTGTGCGGGTACATCCCTGGCCAGGAATCAGCCAATGTGCCGTATGTGCTGAAGCACGGGGCGGGCGTCTTCCTGGAGGATCCAAAGATGATCGGCCAGCTGCTTAGCGGTTGGTTGGGGCCCGAGCGCGAGGTCATGGCGCAGGTTGCCGAGCGCTCCTCGCGCCAGGGACGCCCCCAGGCCACCTATGAGATTGTGCGTGAAGTAGTCAGCTTGCTGGGCATGGGCGAAAGGGAGATGCGTGTTGACAAGTGATTGGAGCAGGCGCTCGCGACGGTTGCTAGGCGCGGTTCTGCTGCTGACCCTGCTGTATGCACAAAGGGCCTTGGCTGCAGGGAATCCTTGCCTGGTGCTGGTCTCATATGCTGAAAGCCGGCTGCCGGCGCAGGCTGTGCCTGAGGACCTGCATATCCTGCACTGCCAATCAGGTCAGCTCGCCGCTCTGGCGGATGAGGCGCAGATTGAGTACATGCGCAGCGCAGGACTTGCGGTGCAAGTTCTGGACCCTGATCCCCAGCGTGAAAGCTACTACCTGGCTTATCCGCCAGAAGGTGCAGGCGCGGCGGTCCTGGGAGCGGTCGAAACCTATTGCTATGACGAAAACAGCTATCTGGTTTCGGCGGAGACGGCCGCCGTGGAGCGGCTGGCCCAGGCCGGTGTTGATGTCGTGAAGTTACCACTGACGGACAAGTGGGCATGTGCGTTGTCTCCTCTTGAGTCGCCGCCAGAGCAGGCGCGGTTTGACGCTGCATTCAACTCTGAGATCCAGTCCATGCTAGAGGCCGTCTCGTTGGATTCGTTGGTGCAGTACGTGTGCAAGTTGCAGGATGACGACGCCCTGGATTACTGCAACGTGCTCGGCAGCCGCTACTCCTACAACACAGCGGAACTGGATCAAGCTGCAAGCTATCTGTACGGCCAGCTTTCAGCCATGGGGCTCGCTGTGAGCTATGACCCCTTCTCCTACAACGGCAGGGAAATGAAGAATGTGGTGGCCGAGCTGCCTGGCACGGATTCTCAGAGCGAGAGCATCTACCTCATCTGCGCGCACTATGACTCGATTTCGGAGGATGCCTATGGTGCTGCACCGGGCGCGGACGACAACGCCAGCGGCTCAGCGGCTGTGCTGGAGGCAGCGCGCATCCTGGGCAGGCATCGCTTCTCACACACGCTGCGCTTTGTTCTCTTTGCCGGCGAGGAGCAGGGACTGATTGGCAGTGCGCACTATGCGGCTTTGGCGCGCAATCAGGGTGACTCTATCGCGGGGGTCATCAATCTGGATATGATTGGCTATGAGAGCCTGCCGCCCGGCGATCACAGAGTGGAGTTGCATGCGGGTTTGGGCAGCGCCTCGAACGCCTTGGCGGACGCTATGATCGCGGCCATATCATCCTATGGCATTGAGCTTGCACCTGAGAAGATCACCTACGGGGCAACCTCGCGCAGTGACCATGCTTCCTTCTGGGGCCAAGGCTACCCGGCTGTGTTGGGGATCGAGGATATGCAGGATTTCAACCCACACTATCACTCGACGCAGGACACTTTGGGCAACATGCAGACATCGCTAATGCTGCAGTTCACGCGGGCCGCTGTGGCCACTCTAGCCGGTCTTGCAGGGCCAGTCAGCGAGCCTGCGCCCACGGCAACTCCTACCTTCACTTCGACGCCCAGCACGACAGCGACGCCGACGCAGAGCGCTACTCCGACGTTCCTGGCGACGCTGACAGAGACCCCCACAGCCGTTGCCACCCCGACACCGGAGCAGGTTACGCTTACACTGCAAGAGGGCCTGAACGGCTACTTCGGCGCTGACGATACCTACATCTATGCGTACGCGCCAACCGCCAATTACTGTTCGCATGGCCAGCTCCAAGTCGGCTACAAACAGCAGAATGCGGTGTTGCTGGGTTTTGATCTCACACCCATTCCTGCGGGCTCTGGCATTGACAGCGCGTGCCTGCAGCTATACGTCACCGGCTGGAGCGGGAGCGATGTGACGATTGCCGCGCATGCTCTCCTGCGCGACGTGGATTGGTGTGCGGCCAGCTGGCAAGAGTGCAGCCATGGCTGTACATGGGGGTTGCCAGGCGCCGCTGACGTGATCGGCGACCGTCGCGCATGTGTGGAGGGCAGTGTGACTACCAGGGGTATCAGGAGATGGTATGCTCTCGATCTCACTGCGCTCGTGCGCGAATGGAGCAGCGGAGCTCTGGCCAACAGAGGCGTGCTGCTGCGAAGCGGCTCCTCGCCGGCCCTGGCGTATCTGGCAAGTGCCGAGAATGATGAGCCCAAGCTACGGCCGAAGTTAGAGATCACGTATCGCTCGGGAGGCAACCCAGTCGCAACCCCAACGCCAACGACGAGCCCGACATTGACTGCCACTGCCACACCTTCAGCCACCAGCACGGGGGGTGAGGTCACCGTCACGTTGCAGCAGGGTGCGAATGGGTTTGAGGGGGCTGAAGATACTGTCCTATATCAATGGTTGCCGGACACACCTCTTTGTCAGGAGGTTTCTCTGCAGGTAGGATACAAGCAACAGAGTGCGGCCCTGTTGACGTTCGCTCTGGATGCGATGCCAACGACCGTACAAGTGATACGCGCTACTTTGCAGCTCTGGGCCACGGGCTGGGGCGCGCAGAACGTGACGCTGGGCGCTTACCGCGTGCTGCGTGCAAATGAACCCCGCCAGGTTACCTGGGAGAGCGCAGGCGGTGGCGTTCCTTGGGGCTTGCCGGGGTGCAATGCTATAGGCAGTGACCGGAGAGCCGAAGCCGACAGCAGCGTCACCACGAGCGGCATCAAGAAGTGGTACTCCCTCGATGTGACGCCATTGGTACGCGCGTGGCTTGACCGAAGCCTGGAGAACCATGGCGTGCTTGTGCGGGCTACATACTCTCTGGGCGTGTTCTATTTCGCCAGCGCTGAAAGCAGCATGACGGATAGAAGGCCCCGTCTGGTGATCACTTATCGCTGAAGCGGGTGTGCTGCGGGAGTGACTCGAGGATGCGGAGGATGCTATGGGGGTGAGGGAGATTCGGCTGCTGGGGGATCCGCGGTTGTACGAGGTGTCGGCCCCGGTGAGCAGGGAGGAATTGGACCAGCTCGACGCCGTGATTGCCAATTTGCACGACACTTTGCTGGACTTTCGTCGGCGCTATGGTGCGGGACGGGCCATAGCTGCTCCGCAGATCGGCGTCATGAAGCGTGTAATCTACGTGTATATAGACCGCCCGATCGTGCTCATCAATCCAGCGCTTGAGCACAAGAGCCCCGAGATGATGGCCGTCTGGGATGACTGCATGTGCTTCCCTGACTTGCTGGTCAAGGTGATGCGGCACAAGCGCTGCCGTATCGAGTATCGCAATCGTGATTGGGCAGTGGAGCATTGGGAACTAGAGAATGGGCCGGCAGAGCTGCTGCAGCACGAGTACGATCACCTGGATGGCATCCTGGCAGTGTCGAAAGCCATTGACGGGCGCTCGTTCGCCCTGCGATGCCAGCGGCCCATGCTGGTCTGAGTGCCCGAAGTGCGGGCCCGACTAGGCAAGCTCAATTCCCCGCTCGCGTAAGAGCTGGCGCAGTGCATGTAAGTCGTCTGTGCAGACGATCAGTTGTCTGTCCCGCTGCGAGGCGTTGAAACGGTTGAGCAACGGGCCAAGTTCTGCATCGCCCAGCAACTCTTCCGCCGTGGCGGCGTCTCTGACC
>CAYZKS010000011.1:0-40015 GCA_964478725.1 uncultured Anaerolineales bacterium | reverse complement strand
CCCAGGATCTTGTCGCGCGCCTCGTTGTAGACCTCTTCTGGCGTCCCCGTCACCAGTGTGACAGCACAGTCCACGTTACCCGCCAGAGTGATCCTGTCGCCGTACTTTTTCTTGAAGTAGAAGATATCGTTGCCGGCGTTGGGCTCGATGGCGTGCCAGCCGTCAATGCCGGACTCCAGCAAGAACGTTTCTTCGAGAATCCCTGGCTTGCCGTCGTTGTGGCGAAGATAGGGTACGCCGTAGCGGTGACACAGGGCGGTGATTTCCAGCAGGAAGGGCTGGAACCAGCGCCTGTAGTGCCGAGGTGAGATGGTCGGCCCGCGGGTGTCACAGAAATCCTGGCCTCCCAGAATGAGGTTGGCGCCACGCTTGAGTTGCTCTTCCAGCATGAGCAGGATCTGCTTCCGCTGCGCCGCAAACCAGCGATCCATCAGGTCAGGGCGGCCGGCCATGGCTTCGAAAAAGATAGACGTCCACGAATTCCCAGGGAAGAAGGGGATGTCGGCCCAACCCATCACACAGATGTCCGGTGCGGTCTGGAGCGCCCATTCGATGTTGCGAAAGGATATGCCGTCCATGCTGGGCCCGCGCTCTTCCAGGTCCTGCAGCATCTGCTCAAACTGCTGCATGCCGCCGTGGGCGACACTGCTATCGACCTCGATCCAGGAATCGGTCTCTTCGACGAACTTGTAGGTGCTCCAGTACTCGCGCTGCTTCTTCTTGTCAGCACACCAGACGTTGAGCGCGTGTCCGTCCACGACGTACGGGAAGCGCCACAGGTCATCGGTGATCCTCTCCGGCTTGGGCGCATCAACCCGGAAGGGGAAGGCGCGCAGCACGTCCTGGCCCACGGCGCGGATCAGCTCCAGGCGTCCATTCATGTGGATCTCCTGGAACTCCTCCACCTTGCCAGCCATCGCCATCTCGGTCTGGAACTTGCTGGTGGCGCCGCTGTAGCCGATCGGGGCCCAATGCCCGAGGATCTCCGAGGCGGGTTTGGTGTCTACATGGATCTCGAACAGCGGCACGCGGTCGGGTTCTTCGTGCGCGAACGCGAGTCGGACTCTATCCCTCGAGCTCATGTTTGCGTTCCTTTCGCGCGCTTGGCTTCCTCTCGCGTGCTCTCCAGCCGGTCGGGGTCCGGTTTGATTTGGTCTGGCCAGGGCACCACAAAGGCCAGGCGTATGGACGGCCTGTCGCCTACGGTGCGCATGCGGTGCGCATGGCCGTGCTCGCAGAAGACAAACTCCCCTGGCTTGGCCACCACCTTGCCAAAGCCTTCGATCTCCCACTCGATCTCACCCTCAACCACCATCCAGCACTCGTCGGTGTTGGTGTGATATTCGGCCGGGGTCTGCATACCTGGTGACATGCAGTGCAGGCTGGCCCAGATCAGCTCTGTACGCACCAAAGGGTGTTCCCAAGGGGGCTCACCGTAGGCCTGCTTGATCTGCTGCAGTGTGCTGTGGTTCAGGTTGTGCGGCAGCAAACCTACCTTGCGGTTCTTCCACGCTGCCAGCTTGGGATCCGCATAGATCGCATCGTAGTCGCTATTGGCTCCCCACCTGCCAGCAAAGGGAGTCCCGTTCTTCTGCTCATCACCCATTCAACTCACTCCTTCCAAAGCGTCTTGACACAGACAGGGATAACCGGACGGCAGGCATTCCCGACAGCGCTCGCGCCGCTATCCACAAGCGTACAGCTCACAGGGGAAATGACTCAAGCATTCCACACCATCCGCGCGTACCACATAGTTGCGTTCGATGCGCATGTAGCCTCGACCCGGAATGGTCAGCCCGGGCTCGATGGCGATCACCATGAGCTCCTCAAGCGGCAGCGTTTCCCAGGGAGCAAGGTACGGGCGCTCGGGATGCAGCAGGCCCAGGCAGTGTCCGGCGTGATGCGGCATCACACCGTAGCCGGCGTCCGCCACGAATCTGCGCGCGACGGCGTCGGGCTCGCTGGCCGGCACGCCCGAGCGGGCTGCCTGCTCGGCCCGGCGCATGGCTTCCACCAGGGTGTCGTGGGCTTTGCGCTGCCAGTCCTGCGGTTTGCCCGCCACAAAGACGCGCGTCATGTCGGATTTGTACATCTTGAATGTTGGGTACATGTCTACGAGAAAGAGCTCACCGTCTCGCAGAGCTCGGCTGCTGGGAGCGCCCAGCCCGCCCAGCGTGTTGGGCCCGGAGCCCCAGGTTACGTCGAGGATGAAGGGCTCACCATTGTCCAAGAGCATGCATTTGTACACGGCCGCATACACTTCAAGCTCGGTCACACCCGGCCGAATGGCCTGGCGGGCAGCCTCGAAGCCGTGGTCAACGATGCCAACAGCACGGCGGATGAGGGCCAGTTCCTCCTCATCCTTGCACATTCGCATGCTCTCGACCTGCCCACCTAGAGGCACGAGCTCACAAGACCTGCGTAGCTCTTCGGCAAAGGCCAGGCCCAGTTCCGCCGCTTCGACGCCGACGCGCTTCCCGGCGAGCCCGGCGGCCACAGCGGCCTGGGCGAGGGCGGCCTTGGCTGCCTGCTGCTCGTGGATCACACATTCAGTGCTGTCCGCCTGATAGGGGAAAGGTTCCACTCCCGGCCGCAGCCCCTTGGACAACTGCTCCTGAGTCCCCGGCGCCACCAAGAAGCGCCTGCTTGGCCCGAGTACGAAGAACCAGAATCCCCACGGCACAGGCTTGTGCCCCGACCCCGAACTACCCGGCCGATTCCCCGTGAAGTAGTAGACGTGCTGAGGCAGGGCGACTACCGCCCCGGTCAGGCGGTCAGCGTGCAATTTGCCTTGCAGCAACTCTGCCCGATCTATCAACGCTATCCTCTGGCGGTCAAGGGCTTGTCTTCCATGGCAGGATGCTTTGGCAATGCATGCTGTCGACATTCCGCGGCGAGAGGGCTCATTGCGATGATGACAGTCATGCAGACCATCACCACGCCCTGGCGCGAAACTGGACACCTGGGCGACCCGTGGCCTGGCACAGGCGATTGCGGGCGGCCGCACCGCCATGTAGGATGAACTCCAAGTCCGTGCCCAGGAACAGGATGTTCACACCCTTGGCTCGCCAGCTCTCAGAATCCTCTGCGGTGACGGAAATGCCTACCGGCATGTGGGCCGCGACCGCTTTGGAGACGGTGGTTTCGATGGCCGCCTGCACCTGCGGGTGGGAGATCTGCCAGGGTAGTCCCATCGAGTAAGTCAAATCCACAGGGCCCAACACCAGAGCATCTACGCCGGGCAGCGTCAGGATCTGATCCAGCTGGTTGACCGCTCCAATGTGTTCAATCCACAGGATCAGCACATGGTTATCGTCCAGGTGAGCAAGGTAACTATCGCGGTTGGCGTAGAACTCTGCCGCGTCATTGGGACCACACCCCCTGGCCCCCAGGGGTGGAAGGCGAGAGAATGCGACCGCCCGCTTGGCGTCCTCCACTGAGCGGATCACGGGCACCGCCACACCCTCGGCGCCGAGGTCAAAGGCCTGCTTGATAATGGCCTCGTCATTGGCTCGCACCCTCACCAGCGGGAGAACGCCTCGGCAGCGCATGGTAGCGATGAGTGTCCTCAGGGTCTCGGCATCAAAGGGACGATGCTCCGCGTCGATCATGAGCCACTCGTAGCCCGCGTCACAGAGAGCCGTGGTCGCCAGGGGGTCCGTGAGAGCCACCCAGGCCCCAAAACTCACCTGCCCACTGCGCCAGATTCGCTTCAACTCCCTGCCATCCACGTCGCGACCTCCTTCACGAGAGCCTTCTGGGCTGCGTTGAGAAGCCTAGAAGCTGCACGGCTCATCAGGGGCGAGCCGTCAGGCCTACCTGGACTGTGAAACTGCGGGTGCGCGACCCTCGTCGTCAGGGTCCGCCCCTGCTTCGTCCTCAAAGCCTTCTTGCCATAGCTCCGGGGGCAGCCCTCGCCTTGGGAACCCTGCGGCCTCGCGCAAGGTGTCCTTGATCGGGCTGAGACCCGGAGGGCAGCCTGGCACCCAGGGGCCCAAGTGCTTGGCTTCTCTTTGACACTTGCCCACGTGAAGCACCACTGCGCCATCTGGAACGCGGCTGAGGTCTGCATCCTCACCATAGACAAACACAAGCGGGCCAGCCCTTTCAGCGATGTGCGCAAGTTCTCCGTCAGCCTGCATCTCTTTGAAGGCCAGAGCCAAGCTGATGTTGCAGCCCGAGCAGGTAGTGCCTTCGATCACGATCAGCCCAGGAGCCGCACAGACCTGGCTAAGGTTGATCTCGCCTCGTTTGAACGGACGTCTGACAGCCTCCAGCGCCTCGCCGACCACCAGGATGTGGCCAGGCTGTATGGGCCCCATGCCGGCTGCGGCTGCCAGCGCGATATGCGGCACCTCATTTGGCTCCATCCCCATCACACGGCAACACACCGCATCCACCGCTACGCGGTTCGTTCCTGCCAGAACCAGGCCCGCACCTGCGGGCTCGCCCATCACCGGCCCCAGCCCCTCGTGGCCCACTGTGCCGTCCACGACGATCAGATGCGGCGCCATTACCGTGTTCAGATCCACAATCGCCTGGTGCAGTCCGACAAAGTGAAGCTTGCGCTTGCCGCGCCAGCTGAGGATGCCCTTCATATTCTTCAGGCTCAGGGTGACTCCCGCCTGGAAATGCGTCTTGAGCACTGGCACACTGATTAGCCAATCGGCCTCCAGGGCAGTCCTGGAAATTGGCAAGCTCTTCACTACCTTCCCCTGTGGGCAGGGAACCTCGACTGGATCGGCGTTCAGGTCCACCAGGCGCGCCTTGCAGCGCCGCGCCATCTCCTCGTATCCGTTCAGGCGAAAGGCGTCCGACGTGTGCTGCCCATGTCCAGAGCCATCGCCAATCGCCACGTCAGCAGCGCAGGCTTCCCAGGCCCACTCCGCCAGTGACTCGACCACTGCCGGATTGGTCGTCGCGCCGGTACGCCAGTCGAAGGCGCCAACCAGATTGGGTTTGATCAGCACCCGCGCGCCTGGCGCCATCGGTTTGGGCAACGGGCCCAAGCCCGCGATCGAACGGCGCACCGCCTTCTCGACCTGTCCCTCTCGCACCTTTTCAATGGCAACTGTTTCCACGTGCCTGTTGCTCCTGATAGGCTTGCAGTTTCTCTTCATAGAAGGCGCGGTTGGCCCGAATCTTCTCCCGGATTGGCAGATGATAGGGGCACCTCTGCTCACACTCCCCGCATTCGATGCAGTCCTGCGCCTTGGCTCCGGCTTCTCCAAACCATTCGAAGAACGTCTCCGGCGGAAGCCGCTTCCACGAGGTGGGCATAATCATGATGGGAGTAATGGGCACCCCCTGCTCACAAGGCATGCAGTACTGACAACGGCGGCAAAACTGCGTGCCACACTCGTGCCTTATGCTCTCGATTTCGGCCATCTCAGCCGGGCTCAGCAGCGTTGGGCCTTCAGCGATAGCGATGATCTCTTCGACCTCGGCAACCTTTTGCACGCCAGGGATGGGCACCACGCTGGGGAACTGCATCAGGTACTTGACAGCTAGATCCGCCCGCTCCAGCATCCCGCCGGCAAAAGGCTTCATTGCGATGAACCCAACGTCTAGGGCTCGTGCCAGGGGAACGAGGACATCCGCGGGCTCGGCTTCCACCAGGTTGAACGGGAACATGAGCGTCTCGAAAAGACCAGACCGGACGGCCTGCATGGCCACATCTGGCGAATGCGTGGTCAGGCCGATGTGGTGTATCTTGCCCTGGCTCACTCCTTCTTCGAAGGCTTCCATCGCTCCGCTGGGGCCGAGGATGCGCTCGTAGGCGCCAAAGTTGGCCACGTTGTGGAACTGGTACAAATCCAAGTATTCGACGCCCAGGCGTTGCAGGCTGAGGTTGAGGTGTTCTCGAGCAAGCTGGCAGTCCTGGGCCGCGGTCTTGGTAGCGAGGATCACATCCTGCCTGCGGCCCTGGATGGCCTTGCCGATACGGCTCTCGCTGTTCGTGTACGAATTGGCCGTATCAATCAGGTTCACCCCCAGATCCAGACAGCGACGCACGACATCAACCGCTTGATCCTCAGAAAGCCTCTGAATGGGCAGGCCGCCGAAGCCAATGCGTGAGACCATCAATTCGGTTCTGCCAAGCCTGATCAGTTGCATGCATCAACCCTGGTTGGTTAGGCTGAACTCACACGACAGGGGCCGCCCTGAAATGCCCTCCACGGCCCAAGCATCAGGTCGTTGCCGGGGGTCATCCCTGGGACTGCCTACGACCAGTCCAGCACGTGCTGCACGGCCTGTTCGATGCGCGCCGCATCGGGCAGCACATAGTCCGCCATACCTTTGTTGTGCGCAATGAACGCTTGCCTGGCCCCCACGCGGCCAATGGGCGCGTCCAGGTACTCAAAGGCGTTCTCGGCAATGGCCGCGGCGATTTCGGCCGTTGGACCGGCCGTACGCACGTCCTCGGCCACTACCACGCACTTGTGAGTCTTGCGCACGGACTGTACCATGCTCTCCACATCCAGAGGACACAGAGTGCGCGGGTCAATCAGTTCCACGCTGACGTCACGCTCGCGGAGCTTGTCCACGACCTGCTGAGCAAGATGCAGCATGTAGCCCATGGCGATCAGCGTCACGTCCTTGCCAGGGCGTAGCGTGTTGGCCTGCCCGAAGGGGATCAGATACTCCTCCTCAGGCACGAGCCCCTTGAAGTTGTAGAGCTTTTTGTGCTCGATGAACACCACCGGGCTGTTCTTGCGCATGGCCGTCTTGAGCAGGCCCTTGGCGTCATAGGGCGTAGAAGGCAACACCACGTAGAGGCCCGGGACGTGCATGAACCAACTGGTCCACATCTGCGAATGCTGTGGCCCGATGCTGGTGGCGCCGCCTGCCGCGCGCAGCACCATCGGCACGCAGATGGTGCCGCCGGTCATGAAATGCGTCTTGGCGGCAGTGTTCACCAGCATGTCCATGGCCAGAGCGACAAAGTCCTCGTACATGATCTCTGCCACTGGCCGCATGCCACACATGGCAGCTCCGATGGCAGCTCCCACGATGACCTGCTCGGCGATGGGCGTGTCCAGCAACCGATCAGCATAGTCCTGCACCACGCTACGGGTGACGCCGAAGCAGCCCTGATAGCCACAGGGGCCGCCATACACATCTTCCCCCAGCACGATGACCCTCTCGTCACGCGCCATCTCTTCATGCAGCGCTTCGCCCAACGCATCACGGTACGTGATCTCTCGCATCGTCATGGACTACACCTCGCTCGGGCAGAATACCAGGTCCATAGCGGACTCGGGCCTAGGTTCTGGGCTGTTCATGGCGAACTCCTCGGCCTCGTCGACCGCCTTGAGGCTGTCTGCGTGTACGCGTTCCACCGAGGCATCGTCGAGGATGCCCTTTTCGCGCAGCAGCGCTTCCAGGCGCGGGATGGGATCGCGCTTTAGCCACGCCTCCACTTCTTCCTTGGGCCTGTACAGACGCTTGTCCATAGTAGAGTGGCCGCCCCAGCGGTAGGTTTTGCATTCCAGGAGAGAAGGGCCGTCGCCCGCCAGGGCGCGTTGCCGCGCCTGACTTACGGCTTCGTACACGGCCAACACATCGTTTCCATCCACCACCAGGCCCGGCATGTTGTAGGCACAGGCACGGTCGGCGATGTCCTCCACTGCGGACACTTTCACATGGGCCGTGCCCATCCCGTATTGATTGTTCACGCACAGCCAAACCACCGGAAGTCTCCAGACGGAAGAGAGGTTGAGGGACTCGTGAAACGTGCCCTCATTGGAGCAGCCGTCGCCAAAAAGGGCCAGCACCATGCAGCCTGTCTTGAGACGTTTCTGGGCCAACGCCGCGCCCGCGGCGACCGGGAACACTGCACCAATGATCCCCTGCACGCCAAGGTTGCGGCAGGAGACATCGGATAGATGGCACGAGCCAGAAGCTCCTCCCGCTGTACCTGTCGACTTGGCCAGTATCTCCGCCATCAGGCGCTTGGGGTCAGTGCCCTTGACCAAGTCGCCCACGTGCTCGCGATGGTTGGGGCAGACATAGTCCTGTGGTGCCAGGGCGCGCACTGCCCCGACCTGGGTGGCCTCTTCTCCAATGCCCAGGTGAACGGATCCAGGGATTAAGCCCTTGTCAAAGAGCTGCTGCACCCGCTCTTCGAACAGGCGACCGAACACCATGTCGCGGTGCATCTGCAACATCAATCGCGTATCCATGCTCGCTCCTCACCCATTCCGATTACAGCCTATGTGAGGGAGACTCAGGCGCCTCCCGCTGGCTTCTCCAACAACAGCGGCCAGGGATTCTCCATCCATTCCTTCACCCTCCGCAGAAACTCGGCAGACATGGCCCCGTCCACCACACGATGGTCCGCTACCAGAGTGATCGTGGCAACGGGAACGGGCTTGATCAGGCCATCCTGCAATGCCAACTGCTGCCGTCTGGCGCCGACGGCCAGGATGCCACTCTGCGGCGGGTTGATCACAGGGATTGACAAGGTGATCCCCAGCATGCCCACGTTGGTCAAAGTGAACGTACCATCCTGCAAATCCTGCGCAGCCAGGCGCTTGCTCTCTGCCCCCTTGCGCAACCTGGCCACTTCGGTTGCGACTTGCAGCAGGGAAAGCTGATTCGCCCGTTTCACTACGGGGACGACCAGTCCCCGCTCGCTGGCCATGGCCACGCACAGATTGACGTCGCGATGGCGGCGAATGCCCTCCGCGCTCCAGCTCGTGTTGAGCATGGGACAAGCTTCGAGCGCACGGGCCACCAGCGCCGCCAAGATGTGGGTGTAGGTGAGGCGGAACCCGTAGACCTTCTCCCATTGAGGCAGAAGGTTCTCTCGGAAACGCTCAAGATTGCTCAAATCCACCTCACAGGAGGCGGCAAAGGTGGGAATCGTCACGGCCTGCGCCAGGTGCGCAGCCATGCTGCGCTGCACAGGGCTGAGTTGGAGCAACTCGAACTCGGCCGCCGGGCTTGCCTGTTGCACGCGAGCAGTGGGCTCGGGTGTGATGTGCGATGCAGGAGCAGGACTGGGAGCGGCAACCCTTATCTGCGCAGCGGCAAAAGCCTGGACGTCAGACTCACGGATGCGTTTCTCAGCACCCATGGTGCGCTGCAACGCTCTCAGGTCGACACCTAACTCACGAGCCAGACGCTTCGCCAACGGCGAGGCCAGCACGCCGTCATCGCTCGGCTTCGCTGGCGCCGCCGGGGGCTCTGCCGAGACCTCGGCCGCTGCTGGCCGAACAGGGGTAGCGGGCGCCTCAGCGCCTTGAATTTCCACGACGGCCTCGCCGGCTGCTCCGATCCAGGCCACCGGCTTGCTTACCGCCACGGTGGTGCCCGCAGGTGCCAGGATCTTGAGCAGGGTGCCTTCCACCTCCGCCGGCACTTCCATGGCGGCCTTGTCCGTCTCGACCACAAACAGGTTCTGGCCTTTGGCCACGGGCTGGCCTTCGGTGCAGAGCCATTCCAGTATGCGTCCCTCTTCCATCTCGTACGTCAGTTTTGGCAGAATCACTTGCGAAGCCATGCACCCCCTCCAACGCAGACGCCACGTAGTTGCTGGCCTGATCTGAACTAGATGTGGATCTTGACAATCACCTTGTGCATCTCGCAGGCTTCGCCCCATTGCTTTCCCGGCATGTGTGCATCCGTGGGCAACAAGAGACAGAAATAGCCTGGTTTCATTTGGGAACTCGCCACACGGCTCCCTCGGCAGCCGAGCCAACTACATGACGATACAAGTCCAGGATGCCCCTGCTGGCGGGTCGCTGCAGTGGCTGCCAGCCCACAAAGCGTCGCTTGATTTCCGCATCCGACAGCTCAAGGGTAAGGCAGTGTTGTGGAATGTCCAACGCGATCATGTCGCCGTCCTGCACAATCGCCAGCGGGCCGCCCGTCGCAGCCTCCGGGGACACGTGTCCGATGCACGGACCACGCGTCGAACCGGAGAAGCGCCCATCAGTCACCAGCGCAGTGCTCTCCCCAAGCCCCATGCCAACCATGATAGAGGTGATCATCTGCATCTCGCGCATGCCAGGACCACCCACCGGCCCCTCATAGCGGATGACTATCACACTGCCTGGCTCCACCTGATTCGCCGTGACGCTCTCGATGGCTTCCTCCATGCTGTTGAAAACGCGCGCCGGACCGCGGTGCACGAGCATTTGCTTGGTCACGGCTGACTTCTTGACCACACAGCCAAGAGGGGCCAGGTTTCCATACAGCACGGCCAGCCCGCCGTCAGAGGCGATGGGATTGTCCAGGGGACGAATTGTCTCACAATCCGCCCAATCTGCCTCGGCAAGCTGCGCCTTGACTGTCTTGCCGGACACGGTGAGAGCCTCGGTATGCAACAACGGCTCCAGCGAGCGCATCACGGCCGGAACGCCACCGGCGCGGTGCAGGTCGTTGACCGACGCCGTCCCTGATGGCATGATCTTTGCCAGGTAAGGCGTCGCGCGACTGGCCTGGTCGATGTCCTGAAGGCTCAAGGCAATTCCCGCTTCCGCGGCGATCGCTGGCAGGTGCAAGGCGGCGTTGGTGGAACCACCGATGGCCATGTCCACCCGCAGAGCGTTGTAGAAAGCAGCATCCGACAGAATATTGCGAGGCCGCAGGTTCTTGGTGACGAGTTCCACGATCAGGCGGCCTGCGCTTCTCGCTTCGCGCAACTTGTCCGCGGCAAACGCCAGAGTGGTTGCAGAGCGCGGCAGGGTCAGTCCCAACGCCTCCGCCAAGCAGGCCATGGTGCTGGCTGTGCCCATCATGGGACAGACGCCCAGGGTAGGGCAGGCGCATGTCTCGATATGGTACATCTCGTCGAGGGTGATATCGCCTCGCGCGTGTTTGCCAGCGTACTCGCGCATGCCAGGCAAAGCGAACTGTTTGCCCTCATACTCACCCGCCTGCATCTCGCCCGCACAGACCATGACCGCCGGGATGTTGACGCGCGCCGCGGCCATCAGCATGCCCGGAGTGATCTTGTCGCAGCTCGTCACCAGCACCGCACCATCGAAACGGTGCGCCTCGAGCATGACTTCGATGCTTGCCGCGATCAGTTCACGACTGACCAGGGAGTAGCTCATGCCAACGTGTCCCTGGGCCATGCCGTCGCACACACCGATGGTGTTGAACTCGAACGGCACGCCTCCAGCTTGCCAGATGCCGCGCTTGACGGCCTCGGACACGGAGCGCAGGTGTGCGCCCCCAGGCAAGATCTCGTTCCAACTGTTGGCCACGGCAATGAACGGCTTCTCAAACTCTTCGCGTTCCAGGCCCAAGGATAGGAGCAGAGCGCGGTGCGCCGTCCTGTGCGGTCCTTCTACAATCTGGCTACTGCGACGCGTGGCCATCTCACTTCCCTCACTGTCGCGGACTCTGACGCTTGCGGGCCCGCGCCAGCAACTGCTGTGCCTCGATTGCGATATGCTTTGGCGTGAGACAGTACTTCTCCAACATCGCTTTGTCAGGTCCGGACTCGGCGTAGGTGTCCTGCAAACCATGGATGCGCATCAACGTCGGTCTTTCTTGACCCAGCACCTCGGCCACGGCTGCTCCCAGCCCGCCGATCACCGAGTGCTCTTCGGTAGTGAGCACCAGACCGGTCTTGTCGGCCGCAGCTATGATGGCAGTGGCATCCAGGGGTTTGAGTGTGGGGACATGCAGAACGTGCGCTTCGACCCCTTCGCCGGCCAGCTGCCGTGCGGCCTCCACCGCGCGCAACGTCTGCACGCCAGTGGCAATGATGGTAAGGTCACGCCCCTCACGCACGACCACCGCTTGGCCGATCTCAAAGTGATAGTCCTCGCCGAAGATCACCGGCTCGGGCGAGCGCGTCATGCGCAGGTAGGTTGGGCCCTCGAATTCCATGACGGCGTGCATAGCCTTCTTGAGCTCGATGCCGTCGCACGGGACGATCACGGTCATGTGCGGCATGGCGCGCATGACCGTAATGTCTTGCACCGCGACATGCGTCTTGCCGGTCTTGCCAGCCAGGATGCCGCTATAGTGCGCCGCCATCTTGACGTTCAGGTTGGGTTGGGCAATCACCACCCGAATCTGGTCCAGCATGCGCTTGGCTTCAAAGACGGCAAAGCTGTTGATCCAGGGAACGAATCCCAGCGTCGCCAATCCCGCCGCCACTCCGGCCATGTTCTGCTCCGCGATGCCCATCTGGAAGAAGCGCTGTGGGTATGCGTTCTCGAACTTTTGACAGAAGCTGGCTGTTGCCAAGTCGCCGTCCAAAAGGACCATATCTGGATAGATGGCGCCCAGCTCAAGCATAGTGTCCATCCAGACCTCGCGCTGAGCGAGTTGTAGGGTAGTCATGTCGTCTCCTTATCGCTTGGAATCCTGGAATCGGGTGGGTGTAGACGCGTGGGCCGTGCCGTGGCGCATCAACGCGCCCGTGTCGCTATCACCCGCTTTCTCTGCTTACCGCGCACCCTCGGGCCGTGCTGCCTGCAACTCGGACAGGGCTTTGCTCAACTCCTCCGCGTTCGGTGGCTTGGCGTGCCAGATGCACTGGTTCTCCATGAAGGAGACCCCCTTGCCCTTGACGGTATTGGAGATGATCACCGTAGGGCGGCCACGGATGGTCTTGGCCTCAGCGCAGGCGTCCAGAATCGCCATGATGTCATGGCCGTCAATCTCCAGCACTGCCCAGTCAAAGGCCGCGAACTTGGCGCCGATGTTGGGCATGGCCACGATGGGTCTGCGTGGCTCGCAGGCGGGCTGTTTTGTCCAGCCCCACAGTTGCAGCTTGTTGTTGTCCACGATGGCAGTCACGTTGTCCACGCGATAGCGCGAAGCCACAAAGGCCGCCTCCCACACCTGCCCCTCCTGCAGCTCGCCATCGCCCAGCATGACCCAGGTGTGGAAGTCTTTGCCCCGTATGCGTGCCCCGAGTCCCATGCCAATCCCGGGTGAAAGTCCCTGCCCAAGGGAGCCGCTGGACATATCCACGCCCGGAAGACATTTCATACACGGGTGCCCCTGCAGGCGCGAATTGACTTCGTCAAAAGTGGCCAACTCTTCTACAGACAGGTAGCCGCGCAGCGCCATCACCGCGTAGAGGGCAACGCTGGCGTGTCCCTTGGAGAGGATGAAACGGTCACGATCCTCCCAGTTAGGGTTCTGTGGGTCGATGCGCAGTACCTCAAAATACAGGGCAACCAACACATCAATCGCCGACAGGGGGCCTCCCACGTGGCCGGCCCCGGACTTGTTGATGGTCTTGAGCACCAATTGACGAGCTTCGTTGGCCGTGCACTCCAAAAACCTGAGCCGTTCTGCGTTGATCATCTTTTCCTCCAAACGTGATGGCATGCCCTATGCGCGTGTCGCTGCAGTGGGCTGGTCAAACGTGTCGCGGGGTTGAAGGATGCAGTCTTGCCTTTTCTGCCAGGCGCAGGTGCTGCAGCATGCACTCCTGCGCTCGCCGTGCGTCCTGGCGTTTGATGTAGTCCAGCAATCGGGCATGGCCCGAGAGAGTGGTGTCCGCATATGTGCGCGAGCCCGTGATCACCCCGCGAATCTGCCCCACCAGTGGCTCCAAGAGCACCTGCAGGAAGGGGTTATGAGTGGCCTGGGCAAGGGCCAAATGGAACTCCACGTCCGCTCGAGTCCATGTCTCGTCGGAGCCCTGCGGGTCCTGCATGCGTGCCACGCATGCTGCTAGGCGCTCGATATCTTCGGCGTCCGCCCTTTCGGCCGCCAGGCGCGCGTTCGCGCACTCCAGAATACGGCGGGCCTCAAAAAGGGCTCGAATCGAAGCTCCGCCGGTGGTCAGGCGCATGTAGCGCTGCAGGGCATCTGAGGTCACCTCAGGGCCGGGATGGCGAACAAAGGTGCCGCTGCCACTGAGGATCTCGATCAGGCCGCGCTCTTCGAGAACCTTGAAGGCCTCCCTGACCACATTGCGGCTGACCTGGAACTTGTCGGCCAGGGCTTGTTCGGATGGCAAGCGAGCGCCGCCGGTGAAGGTCCCCGAGACAATCGCCTGCTCGAGCCGGTCGGCAACCAGCAGAGATAGGCGAGGCCGCTCCAGCCTCTGGAAAGCCATCACTTCTGGATCGGTCTGGTTCACTCGTTCCCCTTGGCACCAGGCGTTTTTGGAGGTCCGACGTGTCGAGACCATCTTCGATCGTCAATGCCCATCGAGCAGCAGGCCTGTAGTGCCATTCTACATGCTAAGCATACGGCAATCTGGCGGTTTTGACAAATCGATCGAGTTGTGGTAGTATAACGTCGTTTGACTAGGTATACTCAACCCATCAGTCAAGGCCTGCTCAGCGTGGAGGTGTGGGCATGAGCTATGAGAGAAACGTACCTGTCAACCATTGGCCGGAGGGGCCCGACGCAGCCCCCCCGGAACAATTCGTCAGCCAGGTGAAGGACGCGCTCGATAACCTCTACGACCCCGTCTACCTGCAGGGGCACCCGTTGACTTTGCTCTTGGTTCCCCCTACCATCGGGCACGACCTCAAAGGGGCCAGACTGCTTCACCAGCAGATCCTCACAGCGATTGAGCAACTCCGGCCTGGCGACAAAGTCTCTCGCATAGAGAGATTGTGGCGCACATATCGCATTCTCCAACTCAGGTACGTTGAGGCGCTCTCCTTCCGCGAAGTGATGAGCCAACTTGGGCTCAGCCAGACGCACTACCACCGCGAGCAAAGGCGCGCGGTGGCCGCACTATCGTCGGTGCTATGGGAGGAGCATGTGGCAGCGGTCGCAGCACGGCCTCGCGCCATTTCCATTCCGTTGCCCAGAGGCGACCTCGGCAAGCCTTTGGGGCTTCGTATTCTGCAGGCAGCGACCAGCGGAACGCCCACGTACGAGTAGGTACGTATGCACATGGCGTCGCCCGCTCATGTGCCTCGGAGAGCCTCAGCAGCAAACTTCTGACCCGCGCGCCTCGTCCGGGCAGCCTGTCCTCTCGGCAGCTCTTCTCCCTGGGCAACTGCACCTCTCTCGGTAACCACCATTATGAGTCAGCTCGACGGATTGACGGACACTGCCAGGCGGTGTACAATCGGCATGGCCCCTTGCTGGGCCGCGCGACGGCTAGATGCCACGCTGGTCCCATCCTGGCCGGCCGTGGCGCAGCAGATAGGCTAGCCACACGTCCGGTAGCCAGGTGTGCGATCTGCAAGAACACTGCTAGGAGGCAAGAACATGTCCACAAAACAGCGCATAGGGTTCATTGGCCTGGGAATCATGGGCACTCCGATGGCAGGGCATCTGCACGATGCCGGCTACAACCTAGCGGTCTACGACCTGCTTACGCGCAACATGGAAACATTGGTGGCGCGCGGGGCGCAAGCGCAGGCATCGTGCCAAGACGTGGCGCAGTGCAGTGAGGTAATCATCTCCATGGTGCCCGACTCGCCCGACGTCGAGCGCGTCTACCTGGGCGATGCAGGCGTGCTGGCTGGCGTCAAGGCCGGCACTCTGCTAATCGACATGTCAACGATCTCACCTGTCACGGCCAAGAAGGTAGCAGCAGCCGCAGCCAAAGCCGGGTGCCCCATGCTGGACGCGCCCGTTTCTGGCGGCGACGTCGGGGCGCGCAACGCCACGCTCTCCATCATGGTGGGAGGGGATGAGGAATCGTTTGAGGCGGCCAGGCCGATCTTCGAAGTGCTCGGCAAGCCAATCCTGTGCGGACCCTCGGGTGCTGGCCAGACGGTCAAGGCCTGCAATCAGATCCAGGTGGCGCTGAACTACATTGGCATGGCCGAGGCGCTGGTCTTGGGCGCCAAGGCCGGGATTGACCCCGCGATTGTGGTCAAAGTCCTGAGCGGCGGACTGGCGCAGTCGCGCGTCATGGACGTGCGTGGCCCCAGGATCATCAAGGGTGACTTTGCGCCCGGTTTCCGCAGCCGCTTCCACTGCAAGGACCTCAACATCATCCAGGAAGCCGCGCGGGCCTTTGGCTGTAGCCTGCCAGCCACTGCCCTGGCTCACGAGCTGTTCACCGCCATGCAGGCGAACGGCTGGGGTGAACTCGATCACTCGGCGGTGATCAAGGTCATCGAGCTGCTATCAGGCGTAGAGGCGCGCAGCCCAACGGCGGGGTAGTTGCGTTCTTGGCCGCCGAGGACTTGCGTCATTCATACCCATGCTGAAACGCATCCCGCCGGTTGGCTTCCAACAGCTCCGCGGGAGATGCGTTGCAGCCGCTCAACTGCAGGGCCACTTTGCGGCCCTGCAGTTGCTGTCTGATCTTGTAGGCCGCACCGATGGAGGCCGCGCCGGCGCCCTCGGCGAGGTTGTGGGTATAGTGGCAGGCTGCGCCCATGGCGTCGTAGAGCTCATCTTCGCTCAGCAGCACGAAATCATCCAGACCCTGGCTGTAGATTGAGAAGGGCAACTCGTAAGCCATGCCTGTCGCAACGCCGCCTGCAAAGCTGGTGTTGGAGGCTTGACGTATCGTTTTCGTCTTCCAGGATTCGTGCGCTGCCCGGGAGTTCTGGGCCTGGACGGCAATGATCTGCACCTTCGGGCGGAAGGCGCGCAGGGTGGTGATAGCAGCCGCCGCCTCGCTGCCCGCGCCCAGGGGCACGATCATCACATCGAGATCCGGCAGATCCTCAATAACCTCCAGGAATCCGGTGCCCACGCCGTCGATCAGGAGGGGCTCGTTGGCAGGATGGGCATAGTACAGCCCGCGTTCCCGGACCAACCTCTCCACGCTCTGGGCGCATTCGTCAAACGTGGCACCGGCCTCGACCAGCTCGGCCCCGCATTCGCGGATGGCGCGCTTTTTCACCGGGTTGGCGTTCACCGGTACCACGATGACCGCGTGCAGTCCAAACCACTTGGCCGCGGTGGCAACGGACAGCCCATGGTTTCCGGTGGAGTAGGTCACTACCCCTTGAACTCCCCCGCGCCGCAAGTGCCACATCAGGTTCAGCCCGCCGCGAATCTTGAAAGTGCCAGTGGGGTTGTGGTTCTCGTGTTTGACATAGACCTCGGCACCAATGCACCTGGATAATCCCTCATAGTACGTAAGCTGGGTCGGCTTGAGCCAATCACGTACGATCGAGCGCGCCCTCACGACTTCGGCCACAGAAATCGGGTAGTGCTTCAAGTCTTCCACGCAACACCTCCTGGTTTTCAATTGACCGCATGTCACCTTGGGGCGTCTGGACCACGGCAGGTCGACGGCATCGCATCACTCCGCAGGGCTAAGGCTAACGCAGTTCACGCTTCAAGTCAAACTGCGGCTCCACTGGCGCACCCCACCGGAGTTGACAAAGGGTGCGACCTGTGATATAAACATACCGACCGGTCGGTACTCATGGAGGATGCCATGAAGACACAGATGCGCGCAGAGCAGACCCGCGCCCGGATCATCGCTGCCGCCGAGGGTAGCATCGCTCGCCAGGGCTACGATGCAACCAGCGTGGATGACATCTGCAGAGCAGCAGGTGTCACCAAGGGCGGATTCTACCACCATTTCCCCAGCAAACAGGCGCTTTTCGTCGAAATCCTCGAGAGCTGGCTTTCCAAGCTAGACGTGAGTCTGGAGGAGGTCGGAGCCGATGCGGCTACGGTCCCGGAGCGTTTGCTGCGCATGGGACAACTGGGCGGGCACATACTGAACCAAAGGAGCGGGCAACTGCGCATCCTGCTCGAGTTCTGGGTGCAGGCTGCACACGACCCCACGGTCTGGGAAGCTGCTACTGCCCCATTCCGGCGTTATCAGCAGTCCCTAGCGGTGCTGATCGGATCAGGCATCGACGAGGGCACGTTGGAAGGCGTGGACTCGCGTGTCGCGGGGCAGGCGATTGTGTCATTAGGAGTGGGGCTGATCCTGCAAAGCTTGCTGGATCCGCAGGGGAGCGACTGGGGCCATGTGGTTCAGGAGAGCGTGCGCGTGTTGGTAGATGGCTTGAGGAGGAGAGGTTAGTTGAGAGTCCTGTTGACGGGGGCGTTCGGAAACCTGGGCCAGAGCACACTGGACGAGTTGCTGCTTCTAGGACACCAGGTGCGCTGTTTTGACGTACGCACGCGATCGAATGAACGGGCGGCGCGCCGGCGAGCAGCCCAAGCGGAGGTTGTGTGGGGCGACCTGCGGCGCCGTGAAGACGTTCTGGCAGCAGTGCAGGACCAGGAGCGCGTGATCCATCTGGCCTTCATCCTGCCCAGGCTGTCTTCCAACGGGGCGAGCACGGAGGCGCGTCCCGAGTGGGCGCGAGAGATCAACGTCGGCGGCACGCGCAACCTCCTGGATGCCCTCCAGACTCTCGCCCATCGCCCGCGCATCGTGTTTGCGTCATCGCAGGCCGTATTCGGGCCGACGCAACACCTGCCGCCGCCGCGCACAGCGGCAGAGCTGGTTGCTCCATCTGACCACTACACACGGCACAAGGTCGAGTGCGAGCAGATGGTGCGTGAGTCGGGGCTGCCTTGGACCGTGCTACGCTTGCCCGCCACCCTGCCTTTGGCCATCCGCTTGGACCCAGGCCTGTTTGATGTGCCGCTGGACAACCGCATCGAGTTCGGGCACACGCGTGACGTGGGTGCAGCGCTGGCCAGAGCAGTGGCCTGCGAAGGCGTGTGGGGCAAGACGCTGCTGATCGGCGGAGGAACGCGTTGCCAACTCACCTACGAGGAACTCGTAGCCCGGTTGCTGGAGGCCATGGGCGTTGGTATGCTTCCCAAAGAAGCCTTTGCCCAGGCGCCGTACTGCACCGACTGGTTGGACAGCAGCGAAAGCCAAGCGTTGCTGCATTACCAGACGCGTAGCGTGGATGACTATGCGCGCGAGATGGTTGCCATGCTCGCGTACCGGCGCTACCTGATCCGCTGTTTCCGCCCACTGGTGCGAGCCTGGCTCTTACACCAATCCCCATACTGGCGAGTACGCTCGGCCTGCATGCGCCGGCCACGGCGCGAGGTTCTCCCCGAAAGCCGGCCCCCGCTCTAGCGTGAGTCACCCTTGTCGCACACCCACGCCCGGTCTATAATACAGTCCGACAGCAGGCTTCAAAGAGCCACCTGCCAGAGTGAGATCTAGCCGCATCTGACCGCGAGACTTGCCGTGGTGTGAAAGTCAGCCCGCTCTGAGGCAGAGACAGCAGCTGCCACACCTCGCCGGCGGAAAGTCCGCACTTGGCTGGCGGCCAACCCTTGGCGAGCAGAGGCTGACGACATGCCTGAGCTTCCCGATCTGGAAGTGATTCAACGCGTCCTGCAGCAGCGCCTGCTGGGCCTGGCGATTGCCAGCGTACAGGTGCTGCGACCGCTGGTGGTGCGCAACCTGCTGGCAGACGATCTGTCCACACACCTGGTTGGCCAGCGTTTCCTCACGGTCAGACGACGGGGCAAGTTCCTACTCCTGCGCCTCGAAAACGGCTTGACGCTGGTGATCCATGCCATGCTTGCGGGTCGTCTGCGCTACGGTGAGCCCCTACCGCGCCACCGTGCGCGCGACGTACTGGTATTGGCTCTGGAAGACGGCAACGAACTGCGCTACCACGATGCCGCTGGCATGGGCAAAGTTTACCTGACCGACGACCTGGGCCGCGTCCCCGATTTCGCCGGTCAGGGCCCCGAGGCTACCGATTCCGACCTGACGCTCGAGGCATTCCGCGAGCGTCTGCGCGGCCGGCGCGGGGAGATCAAAGGCATCTTGACCGATTCGTCCTTCGTGGCCGGCATCGGCAATGCCTACTCGGACGAGATCTGCTGGCGCGCCCAGGTATACCCGTTCCGGCGGCGCGCCAGCCTGAGCGACGCTGAAGTGGCTCGCCTTTACACGGCTATGCACGAGGTGCTATCCGAAGCCATTGAGATCCTCGATCGGCGCGTGGGCAGCGCCATCGAGATCGAGGTGCGCGATTTCTTGAGCGTGCATGGCAAAGCTGGTCAGCCATGCCCACGCTGCGGCAGCGCCATCAGCCAGGTGACCCGCCAGCGCCGTGCGACTTGCTTCTGCCGCACGTGCCAGCCGGGGTTGATGGTGGCTGGCCGTGACCGACGATTGTAGACAATCAGAAACGAGACCATCCACATGACCAACCCTTTCCTGGAGCCAATGGCGCCTTACCCAGGGCTGGAGCGTTATGCGCGCAGCGTGCGCCTGGCGCAAACCGGATTGAACCTGTTCCTGTTTGACGCGGGCCCACAGGACGCGCCACCTGCCCTGCTGATACACGGCCTGGGCGATGAAGCCGACACCTGGCGCCACCTCATCCCCGCCCTGGCAACGAAGCGTCGCGTGCTCGCTATGGACTTGCCAGGGTTCGGGCGCAGTGGAAAGTACAGCGGAGGATACAGCGTGCCATTCTTCGCCGACGTCCTGCTTGAAGCGTTGGACGTTCTGCTGCCTGCCGGAAGCCACGTGGTCTGGATAGGTCATTCGCTGGGAGCCGTTATAAGCCAGCACGTTGCGCTGACCCGTCCCGAACGAGTGGCGGGGCTGGTACTGGTCGATGGCTGCCTGCTGGCACGCTCGCAGAAGCTGGACCTGGCTACGCTGATGCTGCTGGTGCCTGGTCTGGGCGAGAGGTGGTACGACGGTCTGCGCAAGAAACCACAAGCAGCCTATCGCAGCCTGGAGCCATATTATGCCGACCTGCAGAGTATGCCCGAGCCGGAGCGTGCGTTCTTGTTCCAGCGCGTCAACCAGCGCGTGTGGAGCGACGGCCAGCGCCGCGCTTTCTTCGGCACGATACGCAGTCTGGCGCGCTGGCTTCCGGCGCAACAGCACGGGTTGGCAGCACGCCTGGCAGCGTTGAGCGTCCCAACGCTCGTGCTGTGGGGCGAGAGCGATCGCATGAACTCGATACAGAATGGGCTTGCTCTGCTGGAGCTGCAACCTGCAGCGCGCCTGGTCACGATCCCCAACGCGGGCCACGATGCGCACCAGGAGAACCCACAGGCTGTGCTAGCTGCCGTGGAGACAGCGCTGTAGGAAACGCAGCCTCCAAAAAGTGGGTACAGAGTCTGTCGCTCCCCAGGCCACTGACTGACAGGCGCTCCTTGGCGTTGCTCAGCAGCAGCTGTGTCCAGTTCACGGCGCCCCCATCGACAAGCTGCAGTCGCTGGCCTGAGGGTGCCAGAGCGTGAATGTGGAAGCACAGGTCAAGGTAGTAGCCTCGGCGACTCGTTCGCAGCGGCTCAAACCGGCAACCTACTCCACCGGACTCGGATCGGATCGCAGACAGCAGCTGGGCGCGCGCACCATTGTCTTCGGGCAGGATCGAAACGAGCCCCACAGCCTCAGGCCCCACAAGGCAATGAAGGGCTCGCGCGTCTTACTTACCAGGAGGATGACGATGAAACATCGCTGGCTCGTGTGCGCCTTGTGTGCATGCACGTTGGTCGTACTGCTTGCGGCGTCGGCCCTGCCCATTGCAGGCGCCGGGCACTCGAAAACATCCACAATAGGGGCTACGCAACTCCACCCATCAGACCTGATTGACCGCGGCGCGCCGCCGGCGAGCTTTGCTCTGACATCCCAAGGCTGGACCACGCTGCTTAGTGAGGGGTTTGAAGGGGACTTCCCGGGTTCCACCTGGGCGACCGAGGGGGATCCCACCTGGGGGCGGAGCACATACCGCGCGCACGAGGGCAGTGGCAGCGCCTACTGCGCCGGCGGTGGCGAGTTTGGCGTCGAGCCGCCGGGACCCTACCTTGAGGACATGGTCTCCTGGATGGTTGCGGGGCCCTTTGACCTCAGCCAGGCCACCGAGGCAGAATTATCGTTCGCGCATTGGACGGAGACTGAGCCCGAGCAGCGTGACCTATTCGCCGTCATGGCCAGCGCGGACGGCGAGAACTGGGACGGCCCGAGTTGGAGCGGGGACCTGTACACCGCGTGCAATGGCTGGTGCTCTGAAACCCTCTTGCTCAGCGACTTTCCTGGGCTGGGCAACCTGTGCGGCCATTCGCAAGTATGGTTGGGCTTTGCCTTCTACAGCGACTCCTACGTCGTCTACGAAGGCACCTACGTGGACGGCATTGTCCTACGCGCATACAGCGAGGAAGCTGGAACGATCACACCAACGGCCACGAACACCCACCCCCCGGATGCGACCGCGACAGCGACACCCACAGCCACAAACACCGGCCTGCCGACGTCGACCACAACACACACGCCCACCGCCACCAATACCCACCCTGCGGATGCGACGCCAACTGTTACGCCCACGGCTACTGCAACCCGGCCGCCGAGCGGGCCGATCCGCGTCTACCTCCCGGTGATGCGACGGTCCATGCCAGGTGGGGGCCAGAGCGACGCGCTCAAACGGAGTAGCCTTCCTCCACCTTGAAACGGAAGCCAGTTCACACGTTTGGGCGGCGGCGCACCCTATCCCGTGCCCTAGTGCACCTGAAGTGCGGTACAGCGGTGCTCGGTTCTGCTGCGCTACTCCGGCCGGTAGGGGGCTTCCACCTCTATGTCACCCACATACTCGGGGAGATCCATGTGGCCCAGCACTTGCCGGATAGCCGAGAGCTCCCCGGTGTGGAACCAGTAGTGGTACGTCATGCGCCGCAGCGCCGAACCGATGCTTTGACCAGCAGGTTTGCCCTCGCGCAATAGGTCGCGCTGCAGGGCCTTGGTGGTCAACGTGTCGAGGTACGGGTCCACTGCCTGGGTCACCTTGTGCCAGATATCGAGCGTCTCGCTCAGTGCCGGAGTGCTCATTGGTGCACCGTAGCCATACAGCGCGTTAAGATAGGAGAATGCTGTTTGGCCCTGGGCTCGGTCCAGCCAGTAGCGCTGCTCGTGCCAGGCCAGATGGCCTACGATCCAGCCGATGCAGTTCATCGGCCCGAGGTGACGCCTGGCATCCTCTTCAGAAACGCCATCCAGCCCGCGCAAGCACTCCTTGCGGGTGAAGCGCAGTTGATCGACCAGTGGATGTGCCATGTCAAAACTCCTCACACTCTAGAATGGTTCTGCCGACGATTTGGGGAACGGCTTTCGATAGCGCGGGAACTCTTTCAGCACGCGAAAGCCAACGCTCTCGTACAGGTCCAGCGCTCGCGTGCGGAACTCTGCCACGGTGCGCAGGCGGATGACGCAGTGCCCTCGCCCCAGCAGGTCGTGTAGCGCGCGCAGCAGCAGACTGCGCGCCAATCCACGCCTGCGCCATGCCGAGCGCACACTGACTTCAATCACAGCGGCACAGCCATTCTCGATCACCGCAAGCACCTGTCCGGCGACCTTGTCGCCATCCCAGGCGACCTGCCACAGAGTGGGATCGTGCCTGGGTTGGCGCAGCTTGGCGGCAAAGGCTTCCGGGTCACAACCTCCATCGAACCTACCGCCGTCATACTCGTGTGCGTAGGACTCGCATACGCTGCGGGTGATATCCAGCAGGTGCTCAGGAAGGGCGGGGCGCACCTCCAGACCGGCCGGCAGAGCTATCAGGGGCGGCAAGGCAGAGGGATCGAGACCCAACTCCAGGACCGTGTACATGCTGCAATACCCCTCGTGCAGCAGGAGCTGCGTGGCCTCCAACTCCGTGCTGCTGGCGTTGGCCGCAAACTCGGCCTTTTCCTGCGGGTGCTGTTCGGACGCCAGACGCAGGATATGCTGTTCGGTCCAGCGCAGCATGCTTGTGCCGATGCCCAGGCCGCGCCAGTCCGGCAGCACCCAGCCCAGAGTGAGATACACTCGCGTCCCATCGGCCTCCGGCCAGAAGTCAATACAGGCATAGCCCACCACCTGCTCCCCCACCTGCGCCACCAGCCACTGATCGAGCTGCCCTTGAGCCGCCCGGGCCAGTTCAGACTGCAGACGCTCCCGGCTGGGCCAGCTTTCCGAGGCGCAGAGAGGATCCACCTGGTCGTGCGCTCTGCGCCCCACATGCACGGCATACAGGGCTTCAGCATCCTGCGGTCCAGTGGCGTGACGGAAGCTCAAGCCTGCCAGGGCAGGAGCATCAGGGATTCGAAGGCTGATTGCCATTCTAGGACTCCGCTGGTGAGATTCTCGCTGAAGGTTCCAGATGGGAGAGGCGAGGCACTGGAAATCAACGCCACGGCAGGCCGACGTGGCAAAGCGCTCCGCCCCTGCCGCTTCTCCAGCCACCAAGTATAGCGCGTGCGCTGCGCCCGCCCAAAACCGCGCCGGGGTTCCTACCACTGATCGCTGATGGGCAGGATGCCAGCGCCAACAACGTCACCCTGGCGACGAGCCATCGGCGTGTAGGGCCCCGGGCGTAAGCTTTGAGAGCGTCTCGTTGCCTCTGGCGCAAGAAGATGCATCGTTCCCGGAATGGGCACACCTGACAAGAACGTGATAGTCCGGCGGTCCTGCCTTCAAGCTTCTGTGCTATAATTGTAGGTCTCAGATCACTGGGTTGATCGAGTCAGGCGAAGCTCGACGTCATATCCATCAAGCTCGCCGCGCAGATAGGATCCAGCGCACGTGGTTCAGTTCCCGAACAGGCCAAAACTCGATAGGATCGCTCCCTTCTTGATCTTCGCGGTCGCTTTGTTGCCCCGCATCGCGTCTTTGGGTGCTTTCATCACCTGGGACGAGCCCATGTGGGTCTACCGCTCTATCCACTTCCTTTCCGCGCTGCTGCAGGGAGATTTCGTGGGCACTCGCCTGGTTGGCCACCCGGGCGTTACCACCATGCTCAGCGGCGCCATCGGTGTGGCCGTGCGCCGCGCTTTGATGGGAAACAGTGCCGCCGATATTGCCTGGGTCAATACACTACCTGCCCTGGAGCCCACCAACGTGGCGGCCATGCGCAAACTGGCGCCCTTCCTGCCCGCAGCCAAACTGCCCCTGGTGGTGTTGCACGCTGCCGCCGTTGTTGGCATGTACCTACTGCTCAGGCGCCTGCTGGACGTACGCACCGCCGGCGTGGCTGCCGTGCTCATCGCCCTGGACCCATTCCACATCGCGCTATCGCGCGTGCTGCACATTGACGGCGCCGCCTCTGACTTTATGCTGCTTTCCGTGCTCGTCCTCCTGTTCAGTCTGCACAACCGAAGAGAGCTGGTGTTGCTCTCTGGCGCATTGGCAGGTCTGGCCTTCCTGACTAAATCCTATGCGCTGTTTCTCGGGCCGTTCGTTGCTCTGGTGTTGGGCGCCTTTGCCACCGTACGGCGTGAACCCATGCAGCGGGCGGCGACGGCCTTTCTCGGCTGGTGCCTGGTAGCTGGCATGGTTTGCCTGGTGCTCTGGCCGGCGATGTGGGTGGATCCTGTGGGCACCGTGCGCAGCGTTCTGGATACCGCCTTCGGATACGCCGGGACCCTCAGCGAGACCTCCGAGTTCTTCATGGGGCACGTGGTAGAGGATGCAGGCCTGTGGTTCTACCCTGTCGCCCTCGCCTTCCGGATGACGCCCCTGGTGTTGCTGGGTCTGCTTGCCTTCTTCGTTTGGGCCGTCAGAGCCGTGTGGAGGTCGATCGCTCGCGGCACGCTCGATTTGAGCCAGGCAGTTCTTGGACGTTGGCTGCCCATGTTCGTTCTCGTGGCTTACGCCTGCCTGTTCTGCGTCAGCATGACCCTAGCCACGGAAAAGTTCGACCGTTACATGCTGCCTACCATGCTTGCGCTGGACATTCTGGCCGCCATCGGGTTGGCGCGCTGCACAGAACATGCGAAACGGAATCTCGCCTCGGCTCTGCTTATCGCGCTGCTCCTGGCGCAGGGTGTGTGGATCGTCTCCTACCATCCCTATTACTTCGCGTACTACAACCCACTTGTAGGCGGTTCGCGTGTGGCGCCTCAGATCATGCCGCTGGGCTGGGGAGAAGGTATGGATCTGGCTGCTGGCTATCTCAACGACAAGGACCACGCCCAAGACCTTGCGGTTGCCACCGCAGGCATACCAGGTTTCGCGTCCTTCTTTGACGGCAGGGTCGAGCCTCTGACGCAGCATGGCGTGGCGATGAGCGACTATGCCGTACTGTATGTCAGCGACGTCCAGCAGAAATCACCATCGGCCGAGATGTTGAGCGCCCAGCAGCCCGAAACGGTAATACGCATCCACGGCATTGACTATGCATGGCTGTACCCCAACGAAGCGAGGGCCAGGCTAGTTTCCTCTTTGCAGAACCGGGCTGCCTCGCGCGAAGCAGTCGTGACCGATGCAACCTCAGGCTTGGATCGAGACCTACCCGGTGTGCTGCGCGTCTCAGATGGTCAGACGGAAGCTGCGGTCGCGGCCCAGTTGCGAAGCATCGCCACAGCACGGC
The DNA here is from genome assembly GCA_964478725.1 of uncultured Anaerolineales bacterium. GTDB lineage: Bacteria > Chloroflexota > Anaerolineae > UBA2200 > UBA2200 > CAYZKS01. Next base: position 13,853 of record CAYZKS010000011.1, on the reverse strand, counting down.
AATACCTGAACTATGTGCATTTCCCCGAAGCCGATGTGGAGGGGTGGATCAAGCGCCAGTTGGCTGTGCATGCCCTGTTGGTGGGGCGCGAGAGCATCGGCCTGGCAGAGGTGTCGCGCTACTTCCTGCCTTCGGGAACCACTTTCGGCGCCGTCGCCGTCCGGGCAGACACAGACGTGAGGTTCGGCGACAAGCTGCGGCTGGCTGGGTATGCGCTGGACAGCGACCGCATACAATACCGGCAACAACTGGGAGTGGTGCTGGTGTGGCAGAAGGCGAGGCCGCTTGCGGAGAACTATGCGGTCTCACTGCATTTGCTGGATGGGCGGGGGTACACGTGGGCCAAACAGGACTCTTGGCTGCTCAACGCCGCAGGTTCCGCAACCTCTGCCTGGGCTGCGGATGAGACCGTCAGGGAAGACTATCTGCTCCCCATTCCAGCCGGCATTCCACCGGGACCGTACCAGCTCAGCGTCACCATCTATGACACACAGAACCTCGCGCCGGTCCCCGTGCTGGATCAAACGGGAGCAATGGCAGGCACTGAGCACAGCGTGGCGATGCTTATGGTGGTGCCCGCCACTTTCCCCGCGACGCCGGAGGAAGTATCCATCCCCCATGCGCTTAATCGGGACTTGGGGCAGCTGCAGCTACTGGGCTTCGACTTGGCATCTGAAGCAGTCACACCCGGCCAGAAGTTGGAGCTCGGCCTGTTCTGGAGAGCGCTGCAACCGGCGGAGCAAGACCTCACACAAGCGCTTAGGCTGCGAGACCAGGCCGGACGCGTGTGGTCCGAAGCCACGAGTGCCGTCTCTGATGAGTACTATCCCCTGAGTGCGTGGAGGGCAGGTGAGGTCCTGCACAGGCGCTATCAGTTGCGCATAGACCCGGCCGTGCCATCCGGCATCTATGACCTGGTCGTCGGTGTCTCGGGCACGCAGGGTCGGGACGCGACGCTGGTCGAATTGGCCGTGGCCAGGCTGACTGTGCACGCACGCGAGCACCTCATGACCACGCCCGAGATACGCTATCCCGTGCAGGCGCGTGTGGGCGACGTCGCCATGCTGGTTGGCTACGATCTCGATCGTTTGGATGTCGAGGCCGGCGGCGCACTGCAGCTTACCCTGTACTGGCAACCCCTGGCGCAGACTGAGCACGAGTACAAGGTATTCACCCATCTTGTGGATGCTCAGAATCGCATCTGGGGCCAGCAGGATGGCATACCGTGCCTGGGCGCTTGCGGGACCATGACCTGGATAGAGGGCGAGTTCATCGTAGACTCTTATGCCATCAAACTGGATCCCGAGGCACCTGCTAGCGATTACTGGGTCGGAGTGGGTATGTATGATCCAGCGACGATGCAGCGGCTGCCAGCTCTTGACGTTGAGAACAAGCGTTGGAGCGACGACCGCATCGTGCTTCCGGGTAGGATCGCGGTGAGGCATGCCGGCGGGTAGTGCTGCAGGCGATCGTGTGGAGTAAGGTGAGGCGCATGCCATCCTCGGACAATCAGCGTGTATCGAAGCATGGACCGTTGCGGGTACAAAGGAATGGGCGCCTGATCGCTGCGGTCATTCTGATTCTGGGGCTTCTCCTTTACCTGCACCGCATCGATCGCTGGCTGATGGATGACGACGAAGGCGGTTACTGCTATGCCGCCTGGCGCATCTCCGAAGGTGAAGTGCCCTATCGTGATTTTTTCACAGAACAGACGCCTCTCTTCCTCTATTGGGGCAGCACCTTGGTTCGGGTCTTCGGACCATCTGTCATGCCAATGCGCTACGCCACGGTGCTGGCGACCTTGCTTGCCGCCTACTTCCTCTACCTTGCAGCCAGAGAGGCATTTGGCGAACGCGCAGCTCTGCTGAGCCTGGCGCTCTTCATCGTGCACAAAGACGTCTACTTGATCGCTCGCTTCTTCCGCGCAGAGGCGTACATGCTGTTCTTTGGCACTCTGGGCGCATGCATCTTCTTGCGCGCGCACTCGCGGCGCCAACGCCTGGGGCTGCTCCTTTCCGGGGTCGTGCTTGGCCTGGGCACGCTCTGCAAGCTGTTTGGTGCTCTGCCAGCGGCCGGGTGCGCCATGTTCATCTTGTGCAAGTCGCGCTCCGCGCATGAGAAGCGTTGGATCGGGGACCTGCTCGTAATGACCGTGGGTTTTGTTGCCGTTGTCGGAGGGGTCTTCGTCGCTTTCCAGCTAAAGTACCCTGTTTTTCTGAATGCTCTGTTCAGGCTTCACATCCAGCAGGGTGCAGAACTCAGTGTGGTGCAGGTAGTCGCCAAGGGGTTCAAGTTCTACTGGGACTACTTCAGGGGCAATCCAGCCTTCGTGGCGCTGGCTATGCTCGGTGTGGCGCTCGCCGCCTGCACACGAGCAAGTGCGGCTGCATGGTTCGCATGCCAGATACCTACGGCGGCGGCCTTCCTTTTGCTGTCACGCAGCTTGCAGGACCGCCATCTCGTCTATCTGGTGCCAGCACTGTGCGCCTTGGCGGCCCTAGCAGTGGAGCGTCTTCTGCAAGCCATCCGAGAGCTGCCTGCGAAAACCAGGAACGCCAAACGGGTGGAGTACCTTGTCCGGTGGCTGCCCGCCGCGGTGGGCGCAGTTGTGGTCGTTCTGGCTCTGCTGCCCTCCTGGCGCAAAGATATGGAGATCGCCGCCTGGGAAGACACAGAGACTCCACACTTTGCCCAATACATCCAGGCGAATACCGCCCCGGATGATGTTGTGCTATGCGAGTACAACGAACTCAACTTCCACGCCTTGAGGAAGAACACCTACTCTGGCGCTGGCCTCTCCTACGTAATGACCTCGACGGGTCAGATCACGGGCGCAGCCCTGGCTCAAGAGATCGAAACGGACAATGTCCAGATGGTGTGGATCAACACGTTTGGCGGTGCATCCCATCTTGTTCCTCTGCGCGACTACGATGACTTTTATGCTTTCGTGCAACAGCGCTTCTGGCTGGTCGGCCTGTTCCGGCGCTCCTACGAAACATTCGAGGTCTACTGCCGTCGCGACCTGATACCACTGCTGCCGGATGTTTCCTTCAGCGGCCGGCTTGCCCTGACCGGCGCCCAGCTCACAAGCCAGGTGGTATCGAGTGGCGACCAGGTCTCAGTACTGCTGCGCTGGAAGGCTCTGAAGCCCATGCAACGCAACTACAGTGTCTCGTTGCGGCTGCTGGATGGACTGGGACATCAGTATGGCCAGATGGATGTATCGCTCCAAAGGACCTTCACCTCTCAGGTTCCAGGGGATCAACAGAAAATACTTCGTGCTGGCACCTCCGGGTGGCAGAGCGACCTGCAAGTGATGGACGAATGCGCCTTGCGGGTTTCCCAGGGCACGCCACCCGGCACATACCGTCTGGTCGCCACCCTATACGACCCAGTATCGGGAGAGGTGCTTCAGGCGCTGGACTCATTAGGCGAGACGTTGGGCGCCGAGTGCGATGTGGCCACCGTGCAAGTAACAAAACCCAAGCATGTTGTGGACGTCAGGGACTTGCCCATAAACGCCCCGTTGATGCGGGACTTGGGCGGCCTGCGCCTGGTGGGCCGTGGTCCAATCAGCCAGGCGGTCCGCCCCGGAGATTCGTTGCGCTTGGCATTGTTCTGGCAAGCTTTGCGCCGTCTGGAGCAAGACTGGCTGCTATGCCTGCGTGTACGGGGCAGCGATGGCAGCGTGCTGGCAGAGGGGCGATTCGAGCCGGCGAATGCCACCTACCCCACCAGTCGCTGGTCAGAGCAAGAAGTGGTGATGGGCCTATACGACCTGACGCTGGATCGCGCTGCGCCGCCTGGTTTGGCCGAATTGACGCTCAACCTGGTGGATGCCAACACCGGCCAGCCGCTGCTGCAGCAAGACTACACACTGGCCAACCTGAGCATCGCCGGTCAGAGCCGTGTGTTCACAGCTCCGCAGAGCATGCAACATACGCTCGGCGCAAACATGGGCAACCACGTCTTGCTCCTGGGCTATGACGCGGCCCAGGATTCTGTCTCTCCGGGTGACGTGCTGGAAGTCACCCTTTACTGGCAAGCCCTGAAGGCCATGGACACCAGCTACAAGGTCTTCACCCACCTCCTGGACTCACAAGAGGGCATCTGGGGGCAGAAGGACGACGTGCCTGTGCAGGGCACGTATCCCACCACTGGCTGGCTGCCAGGCGAAGTGATCACCGACACGTATGCGATTGCGGTGCGTTCAGACGCGCCTCCCGGGGAGTATCTGCTCGAAGTTGGCATGTACGATCCTTCCAGTGGTGAGCGCCTACCGGTCCTGGGCGTGGACGGACAGCGCGCGGGCGACCGGGTGCTATTGGCGCCTGTGCGAGTATTGCAGCGACCGGTTCAAAGCTGATCACCGGCAGCGCGCAGCGCCAGATGCGCTTGAGTCCGGAGTCAGCAGGCCCCATCGTAGGAGGTAGCGATCGCCAATTGCGAGTGCAGTCGATACGAAGGCTTGCGCGGCGCCAGCCATCTTGGTCCGATGCGCCTGACTGCGGCAGAGGTGCAGGCTGGGAGTTCAGTTCAAGAGCACAATGCAACCACAGAATCAAGGAAAGAGGAAGGTGAGAATGAAGATTTCTAACGGGAAGCGGGCATTGGCCGTGCTTGCGGTGTGCGCTCTGAGTTCGAGCATGATTGCTGCGGCACCTAGCAGCGCTGATGCACCCGAGGTGCTGTACAACGAACAGCAGTTGGTCGGGACTTTGACCGGCAACGCCGGTGGCGCCTTTGCCTACTACAAGCTGGATTACCCGGGTGACCTGAGCGTGGTTAGCATCGAGATGAAGTACGTCCCGGCCGACCCGGTCACCAACGCGGCGGTCGGCTTCAACGTGTACGGTCCCAACGCCTACTTCATTGGGCAGGGCCAAAAGGTTGAAGATACCGGTGGCGAGGGTGTGCTGCAACTCGAGTATTCTGACAACAACCCCGCCACTTGGCTGGTGCAGGTATACAACTACTTGCCCAGCATGAGCCTTTCCTACAGCATTGTCGCAGAGGGGCTGCCCGCAGCGGCGGAAACGGTGACGCACACCCCCGAAGTCGTCGCTACACCCGAGACGCACACAGCATCCAACCTGGCGGAGACCGGCTTTCTAGCCGGAAACCGTGGCGGGGCCTATGCGTTCTACGAGGTAAACGTGGCCGAGGATGGCTCGGATATCGTGGTGACCATGAACTGGTCGCCTGACAATCCTGACATCGCCAAGGGCGTGGGCTTTGTGGCCTACGGTCCGTCTGGCCAGGTGGGGAGGGCCACGGGGACTGGCATTCCAGGAGAGCGGAAGACCACCCTATCGGCCAACGAGCCCGGTGTCTACCAGATCCAGATCTACAACTATATCGATGGCCTCACCATCCAGTACACGCTAACCAGTGCACCAGCCGAGTAGTCAACAACAGAGCAGGCAGTGACTAGCCTTTGGCGAGCGGAGTGAGCATGGACGCATCACTCCGCTCGTCTGGCGTCATAAGCATCTCTCGCACCTGGTAGATGGGCTTGCCCCGGGCCTCATAGTAGATGCGCAGCGCCATCTCTCCCAGCAATCCCATGCCGATGAGTTGCAGCCCCGCCAACACCAACAGCACCGCCAGCAAGGCCCAAGGTGCAAAGTTGCCACTGACTCGCAGCAGAAAGCGGGCGACGATCAGAAACGTGCCCAATGCCAAGCCCAGAGCTGAACTGAGGAGGCCCATGCCTCCAAAGAGCCGCATGGGGCGCGAGAAGTGGACCAGCAGGAAGCGTACCGTCAGCAGGTCCAGTATCACGCGAAAGGTGCGCGAAATGCCATAGTGCGTGCGGCCAAAGCGACGCGGGTGGTCGCGCACGGGCACCTCCGCGATTGAAGCCCCCATGGCGCTGGCCAGTGCGGGGATGAAACGGTGCAGCTCACCGTATAGATGCAGCCCCTTGACCACCTCAAGACGATAGGCCTTGAGCGAGCACCCGTAGTCGTGCAGATGCACGCCGGTGGTATGCGAGATCAGCCAGTTGGCCACCATGGAAGGCAGGCGGCGTGATAGAAAGGGTTCCTTACGCTCCTGCCGGTAGCCACTGACGACGTCATACCCTTTGTCCAGCGCATCCAGAAGCAAGGGGATGTCGGCTGGATCGTTCTGCATGTCAGCGTCCAGGGTCACCACCACATCGCCTTGCGCCAGATCAAAGCCGGCAGCAAAGGCGGCCGTCTGTCCAGAATTGCGTCGGAAACGGATCACCTTGAGATGGGGGTCCTGCCTGAACAGCTCCTTCAGAACACCAAAGCTATCATCGCGGCTGCCGTCATCTACGGCGATGATCTCGAAGGTTCGCCCGGTAGCCTGTAGAGCCTGTGTAAGCGCGGGATACAGAACCCGAATGTTCTCAGACTCGTTGAAAATGGGTATGACGACCGACAGTTGCATGGCCTCAGCCCTCACCCTTTCTTGAGCGTTGGCCCCGGGATGCAGCGCGGAACCCACGTATGCCCTCAGTAGCGTAGATCACGGCGCCGATGAGCCCGATGGCCAGCTGGAAGAACTGGACAATCAGCGCTAGCGTCAGCGCTGCCTGTGCCGATACGCCAGCTTGGGAGAAGAGGTACACGTAACCTCCTTGTCGCAGACCCCAACCGCTCAGCGAAACGGGCAGAACCAACAGGAACGAGATGATGGGCACAAACAAGAAGAAATACCACAGGCTGACGCGCACGCCCAGCGCCAGAGCGATAAGGTAGTTCAGGCAGATGAGCAGCACGTTGAGCACCAGAGACACGCCCAGCGCCTTGCCCACAGCTCGCGCTCCGCAGGCACGCACGCACTCGTACACCTTTTCGAGCGAGCGGAATCTGGCCACAGAGCGCCACAGGCCCAGGCGTTCCAGCCAGTCGCGGCGCACCAAAAAGATCGATCCTCCCCAACTGACCGCGGTCAGCAGCAGGATGACCCACGCGATTTGCGGGCTCACCAGGCTGTGGCTGAAAAGCAGGGAGAACGAAGCTATCAGGAAGAGCATTAGCAGGCCGGTGGCCCGATCCACGAGCACCGTACCCACTGCCGCGGCGCTGTTCTGGGTCTGTTCGGCAAGCTCGTAGGCGCGAACGACATCCCCCCCAACCCCGGTAGGCAGAAAATCGCTGAAGAAGGTGCCTACGAAGTACAAACCGGTCAGCCTCGCCAGTCCGACTCGCACTCCAATTGCTTCCAGCAGAGCCTGCCAACGGTATGCCCGCACAGGTATGGCGAGCAAGTCCAAAGCCAGGGCCGCGACAAGGTACGCTGGGCTTGCCGCCCGGATCGTCTGCCAGGTCTCACGCCAACCCACATGATAAAGAACATACACCAACAGGCCGACGCTGACCACGATCTTCAGCGCTGAGCTCAGGGGGCTGCCCGACGTTTTGCGCCTGAGCATTGATCTTCTCCTCGGCAACATCCAGGACCGGATGGGGGGCTAGCATCTTGCCGCGGGTCAGCAGGCCTACTGGAACCTGCATCCTGCGCCCGGCCGGCCAAAGGATTATACCAGGGAACGTCGGCATCTGCCAGTGCGTGGGCGGCCTCACCAGGCCAGCAACCCGCAAGCCGCTTCCTGGTTCAACACATCCTTACGTCCCAGAGCACGGCGGCAGCGCGTCCGCTCGGGGAAGCAGACGCGCTGCAATTTGGGCCGTCCGGAGGGCAGCCAATGTCCAGTCCAACCTGTCAGCCTCGGGCTGAAAGGCTGTGCTACTCGTATCGCAGTGCCTCGATGGGGTCCAGGGCGCCGGCACGGTTGGCCGGATAGATGCCGAAGAAAAGACCCACAGCCACAGAGACCCCCAGGGCCATGATTACGCTTCCAGGAGTGACCACGGCGCGCGTGCCTCCGAGCATTGGGGTCACGATGCTCGCGGCGGCATAGCCGGCCAGCACTCCCATCAAGCCGCCTATGACTCCCATCACAATGGCCTCCACCAGGAACTGGGACAGGATGTCCCGCCTGGTGGCGCCCACCGCCTTGCGAATGCCAATCTCGCGCGTACGTTCGGTCACCGAAACCAGCATGATGTTCATGATGCCGATGCCACCCACCACCAGAGAGATGGCTGCAATGCTGCTCAAGAGCGTGGTGAAGGTCTGCGACGTCTCCTGCACCATCTCCACGATCTGGGTCTGGTTCTGGATAGAAAAGTCATCCGCCTGGGTGGACAGCAGTCCGTGGCGTGCGCGCAGGATGGCGGTCAACTGCGCCTCTGCCAGGTCCAACATGTCCTCCGAAGCCGCCTGCACGTTGATGGATTGCACGGTGCGGTTGCCCGCTCCGCCGAACTTGATCTGCGCCGTGCTCAAAGGGATGAGCACTTGGTCATCCATGTTGCTCATGCCGCCGCTGGTGCCTTTGCTGGCCAGGATGCCGACGATCTCGTAGTTCTGGCGATTGATCCTGATCGTCGTGCCCAGAGGGTCCACCAGCGTGTCGCCGAACAGGTCCTCAACCACGGACGAGCCGAGCACAGCCACTTTGGCCTGGTTCGTGTTGTCCAGCTCGCTGATGAAGCGGCCGCGTTCCACTGCCCAGTTCCTGACCGTCTGGTATGGGGGTGTGACTCCCACAACGGAGGTCTGCGTGTTGTTGCTGCGGTAGACGACTTGGGCTTGGGTGGAGTACTCAGGCGCGATGCCCGACACGGCAGTGGCAAGCTCGGCGATGGCATCCACGTCGTCATTGGTCAGGGCGCGACCAGTCGATGCGGCTCCGAACACGCCCCGTCTGAAGGACCTGGCTGGCGAAACCACCAACAGGTTAGAGCCCAGGCTCGAGAACCGCTCGGTCACAGTGGCCTGCGCGCCGGCGCCGGCAGCGACCAGGGCGATGACCGCGCCTACGCCGATGATCATGCCCAGCATGGTCAGTCCGGCGCGCATCTTGTTGGCTGCCATGGAGCGCAGCGCAATGCGCACGCTTTCGAATGCATTCATGGGGCTACCTCCCAAGGCGGATGGAGATGCCGCCGAAGATGGATCCGATGCCGCCCTGGCGGGTAGTGACCTGCTGTGTGCTGCTGGCCGTGTACTGTACCTCCACCTGGTCCCCTTCGTTCAGCCCTTTCACCACTTCCACGTACGTCCCGTTGCTCAACCCCGTCTCTACCCGCGTCTCCACCGTCCCCGAGTTCGCATCTCGCACCAACACCACGTCCCCATCTTCCGACTGCTTCACCGCCAGCACCGGTATCAGCAACGCATTCTGCCGGCTCCCTACCTGCAGCTTCACGTTCGCCGTCATCCCAGACCGCAACGCTAGTCCCTCTGCCCCTTTCAGGCTCAGCGGTACCGCGTAGCTCACCACGCTGTTCACCACCGACCCCTCCAGCGGTACCTCCAGCACCTTCCCCCTCATCGTCTTCCCGGGAAACGCGTCGAATGTGATCGTCGCTTCTTGCCCCACCGAAACCTGGCTGATCTCCGACTCATCCACCGAAGCCGAGATCTCCAGCTTCGACAGGTCCGCCAACGTCACCACCGCCATGCCCGACGAGACCTCATCACCTACCTCGACGCCCACCGAGATCACCGTGCCATCGAACGGCGCCACCAGCGCCGCCGCCGCCAGCGTGGCCTCCACTTCCGCCAGCGTCGCCTTGGCCGCGTCGTACTTGCTCTGCGCCAACTGCACCGCCTTCGATTCCGGACCCGCCTCGATCTTGCTCAGCGCGTCCTTGGCCTTCGCCAGGTTGTACTCCGCCTGCGCGACTCTGTTGCGCGCCTGCGCCATGGCCAGGGTATCGGATCCGGCCTTGAGCGTGGCCAGCGCTTCCTCGGCCTTTGTGACCTTGTCCTCCGCAGCCGCCAGGCTTGCGCGCGCTGTGGAGTGTGCGGTCTCCCACTGGGCACGCACCTTGGCCAGCGCCTCGCCCTCCTCATCCACGCTCTCCTGGCTGGTCTTTCCTGCCTGCAGTTTGGCCTGAAGGTCCTGCAATTTGCGCTCGTGCCAGGCCAGCGAGTAATCCAGGTCCCGCACCGTCTTCCCTACTGACGTGCTATGCTGTGTGATGGCCAGATTCAGCTTGGCGCTCTCCAGGTTGTACTCGGCCTCACGTAGCGCCTTGTCAGCCGTATCCAGCTTGGCCTGTTCCAGAGCCGTCTCTGCCTGCGCCACGTCCAACTCGGCTTTCCGCTTATCCAACTCCGTGTACGGCGTCTTCGCGCTCTCCAGCGCATCCTCTGCCGACAACAGGTCCGCCTTGGCCTGATCCACCGCGCGCTGTAGCGACTCTGTCTCAATCTTCGCCAGCACGTCGCCCTCTTTGACCGTCTGCCCGGCCTTCACATTCAACTCGGTCAGCGGAATCTTGCTCACGTCGAAGCTCAACTCCACACGCTGCTGCGCAGATACCTCGCCTGTCAGCGTCAGCGACGCCACCAGGTTCCCTCGCTGCACCGCCCACGTTTGCGTGAGAGTCGAGTTGGAGGGGCTGCCGCGCGTGCGCAGGAACAGCGCAACAACCACAGCGAGCGCCACGATACCTGCCATCAACGCGTACGTCTTCCACCTTTTCATGTCTGGCCTCCGACTCTCACTGTCCTGGCGGTCCGCCCGAGGGCGGCTGTCCTGGGGGCAGAGCGCCCCCGCCTTCGCGGCCTTGCATGATCATGAATCCGCCCATGAGGCCCTCCTCGTCAGCGGTCGTTGTGTACTGTACCTCCACCTGGTCCCCTTCGTTCAGCCCCTTCACCACTTCCACGTACGTCCCGTTGCTCAACCCCGTCTCTACCCGCGTCTCCACCGTCCCCGAGTTCGCATCTCGCACCAACACCACGTCCCCATCTTCCGACTGCTTCACCGCCAGCACCGGTATCAGCAACGCATTCTGCCGGCTCCCTACCTGCAGCTTCACGTTCGCCGTCATCCCAGAGCGCAAGGCTAAGCCCTCTGCTCCTTCCAGGCTCAGCGGTACTGCGTAGCTCACCACGCTGTTCACCACCGAACCCTCCAGCGGCACCTCCAGCACCTGCCCCCTCATCGTCTTCCCGGGAAACGCGTCGAACGTGATCGTCGCCTCTTGCCCCACCGCTACCTGGCTGATCTCCGACTCGTCCACCGACGCCGAGATCTCCAGCCTCGATAGGTCCGCCAACGTCACCACCGCCATGCCCGACGAGACCTCGTCGCCCACTTCCGCACCCACCGAGACCACCGTCCCATCGAACGGCGCCACCAGCGTCGCCGCCGCCAGCGTGGCCTCCACTTCCGCCAGCGTCGCCTTGGCCGCGTCGTACTTGCTCTGCGCCAACTGCACCGCCTTCTCTTCAGGACCGGCCACGATCTTCCCCAGAGCCTCCTTGGCCTTCGCCAGGTTGTACTCCGCCTGCGCGACCTTGTTGCGCACCTGCGCCTCCGCGCCGCCATGCGAGCTGGCCTCCAAAGCTGCCAGTTTCTCCTCGGTCTGTGTCACCGCGTTCTGCGCGTTCAACAGATCGAGAGCCGCGCGCGTTTGCGCTGTCTTCAAGTTGTCTGCGGCATCCAGCATGCGGTTGTAGGCCAGCAATCGACGATCATTTGCCTCTTCGCTGGTATTGTCATCCAGGAGCTTACCGTGCTCCACCTCGAGCACGTTGTACTGCCACTGCAATCTATCGATCTGTTCCTTGGTCGAAACGTCGTTCTGCACGGCTGCCAGCTTGTCCTTGGCCTGCTGGAGCGCGCTCGCGGCCTCGCGCAACTCCTCGTCCGCCGTGGCCAGTTTGGCCTCTTCCAGAGCCGCCTGCGCCTGCGCCACGTCCAACTCGGCCTTCTGTTTGTCCAGCCCGGTGTACGGCGTCTTCGCGCTCTCCAGCGCATCTTCCGCCGACAGCAGGTTGGCCCTGGCCTGATCCACCGCGCGCTGTAGCGACTCTGTCTCAATCTTCGCCAGCACATCGCCCTTCTTCACCATCTGCCCGGCCTTTACGTTCAGCTCGGTCAGCGGAATCTTGCTCACGTCAAAGCCCAATTGCACCCGCTGCTGCGCAGACACCCCGCCCGTCAACGTCAGCGACGCTACCAGATTCCCTCGCTCCACCGTCCACACTTGCGTCAGACTCGAACCGGACGCGCCCTTGCCCCGCAGCAGCTTGGTCGCCGCCAAACCTACCGCAGCCATCAGGACCAGAGCAAGCACCCCCAACCAGACGCGCTTACGCTTCGCCATGCCTCTACCTCGTTTCTGTTCTGCCGGGCGCAGTGCCTCCGAAGCCCCGCAACGACTGGATCGAACGAGCAGAGTAGCTGCCGTCCTCGTTCTTCGTCCCGGACGCCATCACCTGCTCACCCTCCTTCAGCGCTTCCAGGCCAACCGACGTGAACTTTTCGATCAACGTCGTGTCGCTGGTTTGCACGCGCACGGTTCCCTCTTGGGTGCTCAGAATCAGGGTATTGCCCTCGATCTTTTCGATCGTGCCCATGATGCCACCGCCCATTCCCGGGGCGCCTCCCCGACCCGCCTGTGGGGTCACGCCCGGCTGAGGAGTCCCCTCTCCAAAAACGAACTGGCCGCCCTGGCCCGGAAAGCCCTGCCTCCTCATGCTGGCCAGATTCTGGGTGGCACGGTTCTCTCCCACCTTCATCCCGCCATAGAACGCGGCGCCCACTAGGGCGGCTACGGCCACTACCGCGATCACGATGATCATACCCTTCTTCATTAGCTCATTTCCTCCCGAAAGCATCTACAAACTGCAAAGCCTTGCGACGGGCACCATTCGTACGAGCGCCTCCGACCTAGTCGGAGGCGAATTGCGCTGCAGCACTGGTGAGCGGAAGCTGTGGCCCCTTCGCCGCTGCCTGTGTGGACTCCGGGGTGTCTTGGGGTTCGAGGCCGTCGCCGGCGCGCATGCCGCGACGAACAAGGCGCTCATGACGCACACACAGCATGCCCTGACTCTCTCGCGTTCTGCCTCTCCTGTCTGGGATCAGACTAGAACTCATTGTAGCGCAACAGTGTGAAGACTATGTCGTAGTCTTGTCAGGTTCCTATGAAGATTCTCAGGTGAAAAGCCGGCCTCCCACGTGGCGCACTCAGTGGTGGGTGAAGGCCTGCCGGAGACACCCACGCAACCACGGGACGCATGCGCTGCAATGGTCGGGAACGTGCGGAATCTGGGGGCGCCAACGCCTTCATTGGACTCGCGAAACGTGAGGTCAGTGCGCATCGAACCCGTCAGGGCTGAGGCTGCAGATCGTAGACCTTGATCACTGGCCCGGTGGTTTGCCCATCAGGCCAGAACTCTTTGAGCAGACGGCACTCTGCATCCAGCGAGGAGTAGAAAGCATAGTAAGAAGGCCATAGTTCTTGGCCTCCCTCGCGCAGGTATTGCGCATACTTTAGGCTGCTGACCACCGCGTACTGGTAGCCCTGCGCTCGTAGGTCCTGCAGGGAGAACACCTGCCCTTCAAACGAACCCCAAACCGGGTAGACCTCAAGGTCTGGAACGCTCTCGCCAGTCTTCCACCACTCGTGCTGGATGTACACGAGGTCGTAGGTGGGGCCTGCGTAGCGGTCGAGCGCAGCCAACTGGTAGCGCGCATACTGGCCGTAGGCGGCTTGAGTGCTGTCGGGACGACTCTCGATGTCCTTCGAGGTTGCGCGCTCGTCGAGCGAACGGGTCAGGCTGGCGCGATTCTGCCGCAACTGGGGCACCGTCCAGGTCGGATCTGAAACGATCTTGGCTCCGGGTGCAATGTTGGCCTCAATCCACGTCAGCGCCAGCGTACGGGTGTCAGGCCACGAGAACGATGCCGCGCCCTTGCCTGAGCGCTCGGCTGCCGGCCAGACAAGCGCACCCACCAGCAGCAATGCGAGCGGCCAGCGTTGCCGCCAGGTGGCAGGTGCAGCGCGCCA
>CAYZKS010000010.1:0-41146 GCA_964478725.1 uncultured Anaerolineales bacterium | reverse complement strand
GGATAGAATGGCATGAAGCCAAAGGGCTTGGTGGCTGCGGCCTCGATCACCTCCCACATGTCAATGCCCATGCGCTCGCACAGCAGCGCCAGCTCGTTGACCAGGGCGATGTTCACGCTGCGGAAGATGTTCTCCAGGAGCTTGGCCATTTCCGCGGCGCGCGGCGAGGAAACCACATGTACCTTGGGCGAGAGTGCCTCGAGCAGGCGGCGCGATAACTCGCTGCACTGGGGCGTGAGACCTCCAACCACCTTGGGCAGCATGCCGACGTGGTAGACCTTGTCGCCCGGGTTGATGCGCTCTGGAGAGAATGCCAGATGAAAGTCACGACCGGCCCGCAATCCGCTTTGCTCCAGGATAGGCATAACCTTCTCTTCCGTGGTCCCTGGGTAGGTGGTGCTCTGTAGAATGATGAGCTGCCCGGGTTGTAGTCGCTGGGAGATGCCCGTCGCGGCCTCAATGATGGCGCTCAAGTCCGGAGCTTTCATGGCATCAAAGGGCGTCTGCACGCAGATGAATACGATGTCCATGCTCGTGAGGACCGCATAGTCGCTGGTGGCGTGGAAGCGTTTCGATGCTACCAAGGCCGCGATATCGTGTGATGAGACATCCTGTATGTAGCTGCGTCCTTGCTGGATGGCGGCGACCTTCTCTGCGTTGCTGTCCAGCCCTGTCACGTCGTATCCCACATTGGCCAGGCCCACCGCCAATGGCAGCCCTACGTAGCCCAAACCCAGCACACAGACCCGAGCCGACCTGTCTTCGATGCGATCGAGCAATGCCATGCCGACTATCCTCTGGACTGGACGTCCACCTGCTCCAGTCGCCACAGCGCATACAGCGCGACGATGACCAGGAATGCTCCAATGAAGTAGCCCTCGACCACACTCGCCTGCGTCAGGAACATGGCGGCCACTCCCAGCGCGCAACAGACCAGGTAGAGGATCAGCACGGCCTCGCGCTGCGTGCTTCCCATGCGCACCAGACGGTGCGAAACGTGATCCTTTCCAGGGGTGCTCAGGGGATTGAGCCCGCGGCGCAATCGCGAGATGATGACGAGCGCGGTGTCAAAGATGGGTAGGCCCAAGACCACCACTGGGATCATCCAAGTCACAAATGCCACGTTGTCTGGAAAGCGCAGTTTGATGCCCAAGGCCGCCAGCATGAATCCAATGAAGAGGCTGCCAGTGTCACCCATGAAGATGCTGGCCGGGTTAAAGTTGTAGTACAGAAAGCCTAGACATGCCCCCAACAACGCCGCCGCCAGGCTCGCCACCAAGTACTGCCCGCTCATCACCGCCAAGAGCAGGAAGAAGATACACGCGACTGTGGCGACGCCACCCGATAGCCCGTCCATGTTGTCCAGCAGGTTCAACGCGTTGGTGATGCCTACTACCCAGAGCATGGTGGCAGCCAAGTCCAGCAGAGGATTGTGCAGGAAACCGACTTGAATGCCGGTGAGATACAGGATTCCCGCTGCGATGAACTGACCCAGCAGTTTGATCAGGGGCCGCAGCCCACTGCGGTCATCCCAGATGCCCAGGAAGGACATGAGTGTGGCACCCACCAACATGCTCACGACCTGTGGCACGTAGAAGCGGTCACCGAACGCTGCCAAGGCAGCGATGCAACCCAGGTAAATGGCCACACCGCCGAGGAGCGGCGTGGGTCGCGTATGCACTCTTCTTGCGTCGGGGATGGCGATAAACCCCCAGCGCATAGCAGCTCTGCGCACCAGGGGCACGATCCCCAAGGCCACCGCCAGCGCGCCCACCAGAATCAAGATGTACTGTGTCATGCTGTTCTCACCTGCCACCCGCTACTGCTGCGACTGGCTAGCCTGTTTCTCGGCCTGCAGTTGCTCGATGTAACTCTGCAACGCTGGTTTGTCACTCTCCGAGGCAAACTCCAACGCGCTCTGGGCGTGACTGATGGCGTTGTCGGTCTCTCCCAGTTGCTGGTACAGCAAGGCCAGGTTGCGGTGGCTGATGAAATCGTTCGGGAAAGATGCAAGCACCTTGAGGTTCTCTTCCACCGCTTCGGGGAGCTGGCCAAGATGGAAGTAGATTAGGCCCAGCGTACTGTGCGCCCTGGCAAGGCCAGGATCGATGCTAACCGCCTCCAGATTGGAGGTTAAAGCATCCGTGATGTTTCCCTGCTGGTAGTAGATGTAACCAAGCGCGCTGTGTGCTTCGGCATTCCGCGGCTCATAGATGAGCGCCTCACGGTAGGCAGCAGCGGCATCGTCCAGTTTGCCTTCCATGGCGTCAAGGTTGCCCTTGATGAGGTATGTGGAGCCGAACTTCTGGTCCAGCGCCAGAGAGTATTCCAGCTTCTCACGAGCCCCCGCATAGTCGCCCTTGGCCATGTACACCAGAGCCCATTCGTTGAATATCTGGGCGTTGTTGGGGCTGTGCTCTGCGGCCTGCACGTAGTAGTTGTGCGCCAAGTCGAGCCTTTGGTCGCGCTCCTCCGTGGTCGAAGCCAAGTCTGCCCAGTTGCGTTCCAGGCGACCCAGGTTGGCATAGTGGTCTGTATTGAGGGGGTTCAACTGACGCGCCTGATCCAGGGCCTTGAAACCCTCCTCAAACCATTGTACCCTCTGTGCGGCATCCGAGGCAGTAGTGGCCTTGCCCATCAAGGCCCTGCCGAGGAACAGGTAGTAGTAGTCCTGGTCCTGCGCCAGCGAGATTGCCTTCTTGTAGAGCTGGATGGCTGTGTCCCAGCGTTGCTCCTCTTCCAGTTTCAGTCCCTGCTTGTAGTAGACATCTGCTTTGACAATGCTGATATTGGTGACCAGGATGGCAAACACCGCCAACACCAGAGCGAGGGCATAGGCCCAGCTATGCGAGAACTGGCACCAGCGTTCGGGCAAGCGCATGTTCCGCAGCAGGGCCAGCGCCAAGAGCACGGCGAGCACGAGGATCGTTACGCAGTAGAAAACGAATGCGTTGGCGATGTCGGTGCCCGGTTTCAGGAGTGAGGTGTGTATGCCCATTTCGACCACAAAGATGCCCAGGGTCACCGCGGCGTAGACCCCTAGGGCAGACAGCCACCAGCTTGTCGTCTTGCGCACTGGTGCGGTGCGTTCGGCTTCCGAGAGCACCACCAGCGCTCCCACAACCCAGGTGAGGAAGAACATCCACAGTACCCCGTAGGAGGTACGCGCGGGGTCGTTTCTCGGAGCAAAAGTGGTCAGCGAAAGCTGAATGATGCGCAGCGGATCGAACTCACCCATCGGATTGGCGACGAATTCGAATCCCATCGTGAAAAGGATGATGCTCACGATCAATGATCCTGCAACCACCTTGGTCATCAACGAAGGCCCAGCCGACTGCTCGCTGCGAGTTGTGGGTAGGGATGCCTGCCGCTCCTCACGCCTGGCGCGGCGGCGCGCTCGCTTGCTCTGCCAAGTTGGCGGTGGTGGAGAGGGCTGCTCAACGGCGATGGCCTCCGATTCTGGTTTGTCCTGAATCCTGTTCAGACCCAGCAACACGAACATGGCCGTATATGCCCAGAAGTGCGTGCGCGTCGAAGCGATGGCAATGCCAAAGTGAATCTCGATAAAGTGCGCGACGATGGCAGAGAAAATGCCGATGAGCAGCACCTGCCGAGCGAAATCCGTTGGCTGTTCTTCGGTGTAGAAGAGGATCGCGGATAGCATGAGGTAGATTGAGGTGCCCGCGATGAAGCCTACAGGCAATCCTACTCCCGATAACCTGTAAGTGCCCTCGATCAGCCTGGGAAGGAACACACCGACAATCGATCCTGAAACGCCGAGCAGCAGGAACAGATTGCGCTGCTTCTCAGTCTGCATGAACCCTAACCACTTGAGGCCATAGTAGAAGATGCCAGCGAAGAGAAGCATGTAGATGATGAACCCGTTCGCGCCCGTAATCACCAGCGCGTCAAAAGTCTCATTGTGCGAGCGGTCCGGTGAGGCATTGCGCGCTTCATAGTGCGCCAGGTCCGGTGGGTAGAATGGGTTGTACACTACGTGCATCGTCTCGGGACCATAACCCACTAACGCGCGCAGAAAGTTGGACCGAATCAACTCGATGGTGCCTTCCCAGATCAGCACACGAACCTTCCCGGTGCCCGCCTCGGTGTTCAGGATCTGGCCCAAGCGCCCCAGGTAAGGCATCTCGCGAAAGCGCGACAATGGTGTGTTGGGCAGGTTAAACGCCACAAGGAACACCAGGGCTAACACGGTGAGAATCACCCAGCCCTGCCAAAGGCGGCCCCTCCAACTGTGCGGCCCTGCACTATGGCGCAAGGAGATGAGCCCGACCAGCACAAACACATACAAACCGCCGAGCAGTCCCAGCCAGGGGCCGCGGCTCTGCGTGAAGAAGATGCAGATCAACTGCACGCTGATGGCAAAGGTGTAGCTTCCCGCCAGGAGCGCGTGTGAGATCGTGCCCTCTTCCTCTTTCATCAGAGTGGAAAACGATTCGATCAGCCGCGCCAGAGTGATGGGCAATGCCATGATCAAATATGCCGCAACGAAGATGGCGTTACCCATGTTTGACGCAACGCGCATGACTACGTCGCCGCTCCACGGCAGAGAATCGAGGTTGTAGTGCTGCAGAATGCCGTACAAGGCGATGGGCAGGCTAGTGAGAATCACCGTGCTGCATAGACGATCCACTTGTTCGCGGCGGTGCATCGTCCCGAGCATCAGGAAGAAGATCACGATGTAGGAGAGCGTGGTGTATGTGCCTTGGAGGCGCATGTATGAACCCCACAGGCTGATACGTGGGGCAACCGAGAGAAGCGTGCTCAGCAAATAGGCCCCAACGAGCAGAAGCGTTGGCACGACCAACGGTACGGTGTTCAGACGCTGCCACAGTCCAGGGCTGGCGACTTGTTCGTCCTCCGGCTTTGGTCGCTGCGCCTTCTGAGCCAAACCACTGCTATCGATCACCTTGATGATCCAGATCACAACCATGAGCAACGCGATCGAGCGCAGGATTGACAGCTTGTCCGGTTCAAACACGCGGCTGGAGTAGACATTGAAGAACAGGGGAGTGACAATCAAGGCCAGCAGCCACCCCGCCTCGAGCAACCTGTCGCAAAGGGCACTCAGTCTCGTTCGTATCAATTCGTTCCCTCGTTGCCCCTGTCTCGCGGTGATGGTGAGCCAGAACGCATGAACTTGTGGGCGCGCTCAGGTCAAGGTAGTGGCACCGCACGCGATGATGCCAGAACCCGGGTAGCGAACAGGGCTGTTGTTACGCAATCTTATCGTATTTTATGTGAAAAATCAAGTATTCTGGCAGGTTGGGGTGTGATTGCACTGGAGCACACAGCCTCAACCCCCTATGGGCAAGCCGTGGCTTGTGCACAGCGCCTCGGCCAGGGTTCAGAAACCTGCCCTCTTCTCTGCTCGTCCGCTTGCCAGCACCTCATCGTAAAGAGCGAGTACTCGCCCTGTCATGCTTTCCAGGGAGAACTCGGCCTGTGCTCGCTCCCGGGCATGCTCCCCCATGCGCCGCCGCTTGGGTTCGTCGCGCAGCAGGTCGCCAATCGCCGCCGCCAAAGCAGATGGGTCGCGCGGCGGCACCACCCAGCCAGTCTGGCCGTGCACATTGACGTAGGACGTGCCCGTCTCCAATTCCGTGCACACCACCGGCAAGCCACTGGCCATCGCCTCAATCTGCACAGTGCCAAATGCTTCGCTGCGCTCGCTGGCGGGCAAGACAAACACATCGCAGGCATGGTAGTAGACCGGAAGGTCCTCGTCGCTTACCTCTCCGAGGAACAGCACTCTGTCTGATAACCGCAGAGTGGAGGCCAGAGCACGCCACTCCCTATCCATGGGCCCGCTGCCCACGACCAGAAGCTTGGCAGGAACGTCGTGCATTGCTGCCAGCAAGTACTGTAACCCTTTGTAATAGCGCAATCTGCCGACGAACAGCAGGAGCGGAGTGCCGTAGGCATCACGGATGCGCTTCGCTCCGGCCTCCGGCACCTGGAGGAAGCGCTCCAGAGCGATGCCCAGTGGAATGACACTGCACCGGTCACGCAGTCGCCTCAAGTAGGGCGAGGAGTCGATGTACTTGGGGCTGGTGGCGATGATCCGGTCCATGCGGCGCAGCACGCGCCACAGCATCGGGCGATACAGGCGCAGCAAGCCCTTTTGGCGCACGACGTCGCTGTGGTAGGTCATGACCACCCGCTCGGCTCGCCCGAGCAGCATCTGGGCGAGCTCACCGATGGGGTACGGAAAGTGCAAGTGCGCGATCTCAGGGCGCTGGCGCCATAACCACAGCGGCAGCGAAATGCTCAGCGGCGTCGAAGCCACGGTGGTCAGCCGTCCGGCCTTGATAACGTGTACTGCATGCACGTCTTCAACGTGCGTCTTTGATGTGGGATCGGTAGCCAGCACGGTCACCTCGTGCCCGCGCTGCGCCTGGCTTTCGGCCAGCATCTTGATGTGGTTCTCCATGCCGCCGAGGACGGGGTAGTAATCCTTATAGATGTGCAGAATCTTCATGTGCGCCAATCCGCCGGCCCTTGAGCCAGCAGCCCTTCATAGAGCGAGACCGTCTCTTCCACCATGCGCGCTGCGGTGAACAACTGCCGCACCCGGCTCAGTCCGCGTTGCCCCATCTCTCGCGCCAATGTCGCATCGCTTGCCAGTCTAAGCACATGCTGTGCCAAGGCATCCACATCGCCAGGCCGGTACAGAAGACCCGTAAGGCCATCTTCAACGGCCTCTCCAGTACCTCCGACAGCGCTGGCTACGACGGGAAGTGAAGCAGCCATGGCCTCGAGCACGGTGAGTGGCAGGCCCTCCCAACCCTTAGACGAGAGAACGAATACGTCCGTTGCGGCCAGCAGCCTCGGAATGTCACGCCGCATCCCCAGTAGGCGGACCTGCTCCTGCAGCCCCAGGTGCCGGACCTGCTCCTCGATAGCGGTGCGCAAGGGACCTTCACCCACCACCAGCAGCAGTGCATGGCGAATGGCCGTACGCACGCGCCCGAAAGACTGCAAGAGAGTGTCGAAATCGCGTGGGCGGTACAGCCGGCAGACCGTAGTGATCACAAAAGCACTACCTGGTATGTCCAGCGACTCCCGCAGGCCCGGCTGTTCCTCCTCGGGCAGCGCGAACTTCTCCATCTCGATACCATTCCGGATGACCTGCACTCTGTCTGCGTCTGCCACGCCCGAACGCAGCAAGGCCACGCGCTCCGCTGCCGACACGCAAACCCAGCGGTCCGTCGCCGCCGCCAGTGCTCGCTCGATGCCCAGCAGGAGTTCACGTTTTGGGGGAGCATAGTGCGGGGCTGCGAAACCGTGGATGGTGTAGACTATGCGTGGGCGCTGGCGACCAAGGGACACGGCGGCAAGGCGACCGAACAAGGCGGCCCGTGCGCCGTGGACGTGCAGGATGTCGGATCCGAGCGCCAATTGGCGTAGCTTGCCCAACGCTCTCAGCGAAAAGCCTGCTGCGATCCCAAGCGGGTAGAAGGCAATGCCAGCGGATAGGTCCTCCCGCCCCACGTTGCCAGCATCCTCAGGCATGGCGACGCGCACGCCAAAGCCCTTGCTCTCGAGGCCCGCAGCCAAGTCGCGGACGTGGCTGGCACCGCCGCCGCGAGAGGAAGCAACCAAGTGCAGCACGCTGGCCATGGTTGGCTCACTGCCCTCGAGTAGTGGACACAAACAGGAAATCGTTGGCCAGAAGCGTGGGCAGCGCGCGCACGAGCGGCTGTGATGCCCAGCCCGGTACAGTCGGCAGAAGCCGGCCACCTATGCCGCCCACGGGCACAACCCGGATGTGCGCAAAGCCCTGCAGCAGTTTCAGCAGGGTCGAGCGTGAGAATCGCTGCAGATGCGTGGGATCCTCGATGCTGCGCCCCTGCAGGTATGCCAACCTCGCTCGCCAGTGAAAGCTGTTTGGCACGGAACCGATGAACATGCCCCCTGGCACCAGAATGCGCTGCACCTCTCCGACCATGAGGGCAGGATCTACCAAATGCTCTAGCAATTCTCCAGCAACGACCACGTCGAACGCGCCTTGTTCGAAGGGCAACTTCTCGCAGTTGAGGTCAAGCCAGAGAGTGCGAATGCCCAGCCGTTGCGCGCCCAGGGCAAGAGCCTGTTGGTCAATGTCCACGCCGGTCACCTGGTTGCCTGCGACGTAGTATTGCGTCAGGAGGCCGTCGCGACAACCCAGGTCAAGCACGCGCTTGCCCGTCCCAACCCAGGCGGCAAACTGGGGCCCGCGCTCCTTGGCACGATAACTGAAACCGTAGCGCTGCTGCCCGGCGTGGTGTGCGGCGTATGTGGCTTCAAGCTGGGTGCGTTCTTTCATTTTCCTGCGCTGTCTTGGGACCGCTGCCCGGCAACGTTCTGGCTGAGGTCCTCCCGCGATGGGTCGCCATTATCGTGAGGCCGGGCTCGTGCAAGGGGCCCCAGTGGGAGCTCTGTGCCGACATAGCCTGCCATCCTGCCGGGATGGAGCAGGCCCAGAAACATGCGCGCATCGGCGCGACCGAATTCGTGTTGAAGCGACAAGGCTAGCAGGTACACTCCGCAGCCGGCGATGAGCGCCAAGGCAGTCACGAGCCATGAGCCAGAGCCAACCATGCGTCGCAGCAGTTCGTTTGCCACAGCCATGGCCAGTCCGGCTGCCAGGAACTTGATTGCAGGGACGTACAGTCTCACCCCTGCATAGCGCCTGGCGATGTAGACCTGTAGTGAGCCGTTCACGGCCTGGCTGATCAGGCTTCCCAGCGCTGCTCCGAGTCCTCCCAGACCAAGCATCGTTGCACCCCACAACACAGGCGGCACCAGCAGGGCATCCGCGATCAGCAATGCAGCCAGGCTCAAAACGCCGCTGGGCACCAGGTAGCGGTGCTTCTCAATCGCGTAGACTATGGTGTCGTAGGGCTCGAAGAAGGCGGTCAACAACGGGCTCATGGCGAGGACGGCCAGGATCGGCCCCGAGCGTCCGAACTCTTCTCCAAGGTAGAGGCGGGTCACAAGACTGCTTCCCAGGGCAACCATCACGCACATCGGGACCGTGATCATCAACAGATAGCGCTCCAACACAAACAGCCGTCGTTGTACCTCATGCAACTCACCCCTGGCCACGTCCTCGGACGCCTGCGGAAGGAATATGCCCATCGCTGCCAATGGCACGCGCTGGAGCAGCGCTACAAGACCAATCACGGCTGTGTAGTACCCGACCTCGCTTGCGTCCCAAGTGCGTTCGAGAAGGATGCGGTCGACGTTGGGGAGGATGTATGCCAGCACGGTGACCCAGAACATCGGTTTGGCGTAATCCAGCAGGTGGGCGAATTCGTCCTGGCTTGGACGCCGTATTGGGTACCGCCGTAATATCCACATGCTGACTACCAAGGAGACGATTGTCTCCAGAGCGTATGCGACCGCCAGCCAGGTAAGGCTGGTGCGTGCCAGGGCCATCACGCACTTGGCAACCGAGCTGATCAGCGCACCAATGGTCCCTGGCAAGGTGTACTTGGCGGTTTCACGACGTGCCTGAAACGTTAATGTGGGAATGGCTGCGAAGCTGTTGACCAGGTAGTAGACTGCGATGGACCAGTATGCACCTCGCAAGTCCGCCTGGGCCAATGCCGCCGCCAGACGCTGGTCAACCCAGGGAGCTAGCCAACAGGCCCCGAAAAGCATCACGCCCAGCGCTGCTTTCAGCAGTATCAAGGCGCCGACGTATCCGCCGTTCTGCTCGGGGCGCTCCGAGGCGCACTTGCGAAAGGCCTGGTGAATGCCCAGGTCAGAGACGAAGGCCAGCGTGCCTATCAGGCCAAGCAGATAGCCGATGGTGCCCAGGGCGACGGCACCCAGGTAGCGGGCCGTGAAGTACGTGGCGGCGAAACCAAATAGTGCCTTGAGGATATCGGTGCCAAAAGCCAGTAAGGACTTGCGCGCGAGCATGTTCAGGAGGTCTTCCGCAGGGCAATCAGGCCGTGGTCGTTGCGAATCCCCAGATGCTGGGCCAGGGCGTGGGCGAGTGCCTCCAGTCCCAGACGGCCAAAGCCAGGGATGCCCGCCGAGAGCTCGCGCTCCAGGATGACGTCAAAGCTTGCCCCACCGGGTGTCGAGTCCCTTGCCATCTCGTGCGTCATCACGCGCCGTACCCACTTGTTCGAGTAGGGCCGCACGTGATCGGGTTTGTCCCAGAAACTCTGCACGCTCTTGGAGGTCACAGTGATGAAGATGCCACCAGGTCGCAGGACGCGTCGAACCTCGTACAGGAAACGAAAAGCCTGCTCCAGGTAGAGATGCTCCAGGACGTCCTTGGCCAACAGCCCGTCGAATTGCCCGTCAGCGCACGGCAGGTATTCGCCACTGCCGAGCACCAGTCGCTGTATGCCCCTCCGGCCCGCCTGCGCGAGGCGCTGCGGCTCAATGTCCAAGCCCACGAATCGGTCCGGGAAGGTCTCTTCAAAGTAGGCGTCGCCGCATCCCACGTCAAGGATACGCTGGCATCCGTATTGGTCCAAGATGCGCAACGCCAGGCGCACGGTGTAGAGTTTGGCGATACTGGCTGCCGGTGGCAGCGATCGGATGTAGTTCATGTGGGCGTCGCGCCTTCTCCCATCAGGCCCATGGGGTTGCCGCTGGCTTCGGAGTGTGACGGCGCAGGACTCTGGCCGGACGCGTCCGGCTCCAATCGACTTCGCACCAGTCGCGCGGGCACGCCGGCGATCACACTGAAGGCGGGAAAGGTCCTGATGACGACGCTGCCAGCGCCTATGACACACCCTTCGGCAACGTCCGCTGCGATGATAGCTCCGTTGCCCACCCACACGTCGCGGCCGATCCTGACTTGGCTGACGCTGCCCTCCTGCTGGCGCATGGGAATGTCGGTGCGTTCAAAGCTGTGCTGGGCGGCTCCCGACAACACGACGATGTGCCCTCCCAGCATCACGTCGTCGCCAATGTCGGCCCAGCCGATCCAGCAGCTATGCCCGATGTACACATCGCTACCGATGCACGTCTTGGGTGTGCGGATGGCGGCCAGAAAATCCACGTAGAGGTTCTCACCGCAATGCGCAAGCGTCGCCTTGTACCATGCCCGCCGCAGCCACATCCCTGCCAGGCCGGGCATCAAGCACAAACCCTTTCCTACGGTCTCAAAACCCAGCACGTGCAGCCCGTAGAGGAGCAGCGTCGGCGCCAAGAGGATGTAGCATAGCGCGTACCAGAGTCTCCTTCGCACGGCCCCGGTTCTTTCGAGAGCACCGCTCACGCGAGTCCTCCTAGTACCCTTTCGACGAATAACGGCGCGACGCGCTTGACTGCGTAGGACTGAACGTTCTGCAGGCCCTGCGCACTTAACTCCGCCCTGAAGGCAGGATCGCGCAGCAGAGCCACAACCTTATCGGCAAATGCCGCTGTATCGCCCTTGCTGACCACGTACTCAGCCTGAAGTGGTGTGACGATGTCCAGCACGCCTCCCACATCGGTCGCGACGAACGGAACGCCCACGGCCTGCGCTTCGAGCAGCACGCGTGGAAAGCCTTCCTCGTCAGAAGGCATGATGAACACGTCGGCTGCCCCGTAGTAACGCGACAGCTCGCGATTAGGCACCCAACCCAGCATTCTGACTGCATCGTCTAATCCGCGGGCAGCCACTTGTTGCTTCACAAGACTCTCGTATGGTCCGCCGCCGACAACCAGAAACACCGCATCCGTTACGCTCTGGCGAACGCGCGCGGCAATCTCGGCCAGGTATTGCGCGCCCTTGCGCGGAGACAGGCGGTGCACGAACAGGACCAGCGGTGTATCCGGCGCCAGCCCCAACGCCGCCTTGGCCTGACTCGGGTCAGTTTGTCGCTGCGGGAAGTGGTCCAGGTCAATGTCATTTGGCACCACGATAATTCTACTGCCCCTTACGCCAAACTCGCGAGTGTAGTACGCGGCCATGCGGGCAGTGCCGGTGACCAGGGCGTGGCTGAGTCGCAGGCACAGATTCAGAGGCAGTTCGTCGCCCAGTTTCTTGGTGAGCACACTGCGCTGCAGCGACCACCGGTGCGGATAGTACTGCCGGGCCTGCCCACAATGCCAATAGTACGCGCGGGCGCCGCTCAGGCGTGCGACGAGGGCCGCCGTGATTGCGCCGGAATAACTGTAGTGGGTGAAGAAGGCCATGCACCCGGAAAGGCGCGCCCGCAACACAAGCCACAGCAATTCCAATGCGCGCAACGGTCCGCGTCTGCGCTGCAACAGCACGCGCTGGGCGGAGCCGATGTGTACCGGTCCGCTCCATCGCTTGACGATGACCGTCAGGTCGAGGTGCTCAGCCAACACCTCCAGCGTTCTCACGGTGTGCGAGAAATGCTCTTGACTGTGTGCGTCGTATTGCGGAAGAATGAAGGCGAGCTTGGGGCGGCTCATGGGTCGGCTCTTGAGACCGCTGAATTGTCGGCCCGCGAACGTGCTCGAGCGTAGACTGCCGTAGCCTGCCACATGCTCTGCAAGTCGGCCATGACCTTCTCTGGAGCAAAATGCGTCTGCACCCACTCGTGACCCGCCTCGCCCATCTGCGCCGCATGCGCTGGGTCCGCCAGCACGCGCGCCAGCGCCTCGGCCAGAGACGGAGGGTCGCGCACGGGTACGATGTAGCCGGTCTGCCCATCCTGTACCACGTCCTCCACGTTGCGCGTGCGGGTCGAGACCACCGGTTTGCCGGAGGCAGCTGCTTCCACCAGCACCGTCGGGATGCCCTCATAGATGGATGGGAGCACGAACACATCGCAGGCGCGGAAGTAGCTCGGCAGTTCTTCGCTACCCACGCGGCCGGCAAAGACGACTCGTTCTGCCAGGCCCATCTCGGACGCCATCTTGTGCAACCTGGCGTTTTCTTGGCCCTGTCCCACAATGACGACTCGAACCCCAGGGCGCCTCTGGGCCAATAGCGGCACGGCGCGCAGGAGCGTAGGGATGTCCTTTTCCGGGGCAAGGCGACCGACAAAGAGCACCATCTCGTCATAGCTCGCATCGATGTAGCGCGCCCGTATCGTGGCGCCGTCTGCGCGCTCAAAGCGCTGCAAGTTGTACAGGAGTGGGATCACCCAAACCCGCTGTTCGGGCACCCCCAGGGTTGCCAGGTGCTGCTTCTCCACGCTCGACTCGACGCGCACCGTATCTGCGGCCTTGACAGTGAACTTGCCCAGGAGATTCAAGAGGCGATTGGCCGGCCTTTCGGAGAGCCAATGGGGATTGTCCAAGAAGCTGGAGAACAGCTGGACATTCAGTCCCACCCCCCAGCGCCGCCTCAACACGTACCCCACCCAGCCGGTCAGGAACGGGTCCTGGGTTATGACGATGTCCGGCGGCCCGCGCTTGCAGCGGATGGCCTCGCTCAGGCGCAGTGCATCGCGAACGTAGAACATGCCGTGCCTCGAACTGGTGGCGTTCACGCAGGCATTGGGGGCAAGCTCTCGCCTCGCCGGAGTACTGCCGCGACGAGTGAACACGATCATGTCGAGCCAGCCCAACTGCTGTGCATACTTGAGCTGGCGGGCGGCGGTGTCCCCCCGTGCGTGCGAGTCGTCCATGAGCAACGTGTCGTCCAGTCCGATGCTCAGCACCTTCAGCTGGTTGGCCATGGGACTACCTGACGGCTTGCACAAAGTAGCCGATGACCCAGTCGCTGCGCGAAGAGCCCTGCCTTGCCCCGCGCCAGCGGCGCAGCAGGCTGTCCAACAGCAGGGCGCAGGCGGCCCAAACCACCTTGAGCACACCCCAGCGCAATTCGGGCAGAAGCAGGTTGGCTCCGGCAGTAAAGGGGCCGAACGAGCACGCCTTGACCTCGATAGGGCCGGCGAATCCACTTTCCGTCAACAAACGTTGTAGGCCACTGCTGCTGAATCGAAAAAAGTCATCGGTGAAGACCTCACCGCGGCGGGCGGTGTGAACGGCGATGAGAAAGGGCGAGAACATGATGAGGCGGCCTCCAGGCCGCAATACCCGAGCAGCCTCGCGCAATACGTGCTGGTAGTGGTACAGGTGCTCCAAGACGTTGAGCAACAGCACGCTGCCGGCCGATGTGGAGGCCAAGGGCAGGCTGCGTTCCAGGTCGGCCACCAGATGCGGCCGGGCCTCTGGGCTGATGTCAACCTGCAGAAGGTTGGCGCCTGGACCGTGTGGCATACCCTCGAAGTAGTTGGATCCACCACTGCCGAGATCCAGGGTCAGCCCGTTCACACACGTGTTCTGCAGCTGCAACTCCATCCAGGCGCGGTTGATGGTCTTGCCCTGGCGCACCATGGACAGAAGCTTGCGTGCGGGCAGGCCACCTGGGGTCATCTCAGGCTTCCTGTCGCCCGGGACGGTTGTCGGCCAGGGCCTGGCGGACGGCCGCAACGACACAAGCCAGGTCCGCATCGCTCATCCCTGGGTACAGAGGTAGGGTGACTTCGCGCGCCGCTACGTCTTCAGTGATTGGCAGGCTGCCTGGTCCATAGCCATAGCGCTCGCGGTAGTGAGTGAACAGATGGATGGGTGGGTAGTGAATGCTGGTCTGGATACCCTTACCCTTCAGAGCTTCAATGAAACCGGGGCGGCGCGAGGCATCGTCCAACAGAACGGGAAAGATGTAGTTGGCCGACGTATGTGGAGAGTTGCCGAAGGGCACGCTCAGGCCTTGCATGTCCCGCAGCGTCTTGCGGTAGGCATCCACAAGCTCCTGGCGGCGGAGGTTGTCGGCCTTTAGATGCTGCATCTGAACCAACCCCAGTGCAGAGCGCATCTCGTCAATGCGGTAATTGTAGCCCGGCGCGACCACATCGTAACTATGCGCGTGCCCGCGGTGACGGTCCCAAGTCAGCGTGGTCATGCCGTGCGAGCGCATCAGGCGAATCCTCTCCGCCACGTCGTCACGCTGCGTGACGATCATCCCGCCCTCGCCCGTGGTCATGTTCTTGTTGGCGAAGAAGCTGAAGCATGCAGCGTCGCCGAACAGCCCTGCACTCCGGCCGCGGTACACCGTCCCGACCGCGTGCGCGGCGTCTTCGATAACCTGCAGTCGGTGGCGTTTGGCTAGTTCGCAAATGGCGTCCATATCGCAGGCATGGCCCGCGTAGTGCATGACCGTGATCGCTCCGGTGCGTGAGGTGATGCGTCGCTCAATGTCAGCGACAGAAATGTTGAGGTCTTCCGCTCCGCCTATCTCGGCGAACACGGGCGTGGCGCCGGTGTAGACGATCGAGTTGGCAGTGGCCACGAAGGTCAGCGCAGGCACGATGACCTCAGTCCCTGCAGACAGTCCCAGCGCTGCGTGCGCCAGGTGCAGCGCTGCGGTTCCGTTGGCTACCGCAAAGGCGTGCTTGACGCCCAGGAACTCGGCAAATGCGCGTTCGAACGCTTGCGTGGTCTCACCCATGGAGAGCCAGCCTGAGCGCAGCACCTGCTCCACGGCATCGATCTCCGCCTGGCCGATTCGTACGTCTGCCAGAGGGATCTTCCAGTTCATGGCTTCTCCCGTGGGGTCCGAGTTGTGGCCGCAGGACTGGCTGTACTGCGGTCCTCTCGAGGTGAAGGCTCGTCTGGCAGGAACTGGGCCCGCATGGCTTCGAACTCCTCGACCGCTCGGGCATAGTCGTCGGGCCGGCCGATGTCCAGCCAGTAGCCCGCGTACGGATAACCTGCCACGAGCTGGTCGGCAGCCAGCAACTTCCAGATGAGCTCTGGAAAGTCCAGGCGCGCGCCTCGTTCTATGTAGCGCAGTACCGCCGGCTCAAAGACGTATACGCCCATGCTGACGAGGTAGTCGAAAGCGGGTTTCTCGACGTATTGGACCAGCCGGTTGGTTTCGTCCACCTTGATTACGCCCAGGTCGATCTTGACTTGGCGTTCGTGCATGGCAATGGTGGCCACGGCCCGGCGCTGGCGATGGTAGGCGACCAGTGCGGCGTAATCGAGTGTGGTCAGAACGTCACCGTTCATCACAAGAAACGTGTTGTCCAGGCCGTCGATCAGCGCCAGAGGGCCGGCGGTTCCCAAGGGGGTATCTTCCAGCGAGTAGTCAATGTGCAATCCAAAACGTGCTCCGTCTCCGAAGAAGGCCATCAGCAGGTTGGCCAGGTGGCCGACGGCCATGGTGATGTGCTCCACACCAACGCGTCGCAACTGGCGCACTACGATCTCAAGGATAGGCATGTCGCCAACAGGAACTAGTGGTTTCGGGAAGACCGTGGTATACGGGGCCAGGCGCGTACCTTTGCCTCCGGCCAGTATGATGGCTCTCATACCTGATACTCTCCCGGACGGTACCAGCCCAAGTGTTCTGCGATCCAGGCAACGGTCTGCCGTAGGCCTTCCTCAAGCGTCACCTCGGGAGCCCAATGCAGTAGCGCCTGTGCCTTGCGCGTATCTGCCAGCAAGCGCTCAACCTCGCTGAGCCTTGGACGCTTGCGACGTTGCTCACTGATCACTCGAACCGGATGGCCCACGATTGCGCAAATTTTCTCGACCAGGTCCGCAATGCTGACTTCGTTTCCGGATCCCAGGTTGATCTCCTGGCCAACCAACCCCTGTGCCTCGGCCACGGCCATCATGCCGGTCACGGTATCGGCAACGAAGGTCAGGTCGCGCGTGGGCTGCAAATTGCCCAGACGGACCGTCTTGCCTGTGAGGGCTTGGGTGACGATGGTGGGGATGACTGCGCGAGCCGATTGGCGGGGGCCATAGGTATTGAACGGGCGCACGGTCGTGACGGGAACGTCGAACGCGCGCCAGTAGCTCTCAGCCAGGCGGTCCGCACCGATCTTGCTGGCAGAGTACGGCGATTGCCCCTGCAAGGGGTGACCCTCGTCGATGGGCACGTAGCGCGCCGTGCCGTAGACCTCGCTGCTGGAGGTGTGGATGAGCTGCTCGACAGCGCAAGCCCGAGCAGCCTCCAAGACATTCAGCGTTCCCAGGACGTTCGTCTCCACCACCTCACGCGGGTGGACGTAGGAATAGGGTATGCTGATCAGGGCCCCCAAGTGGAAGATTGTGTGGCAGCCCTCGGCACAACGTCGAACCGCGTCCGCGTCGCGCAGGTCGCCGTACGCCCACTCGACCTGCCGCAGGATCGCAGGTGGCACAAACCTCAGTAGCCCGATATCGCCACGAGAAGTATAGCGCACGAGGCAGCGCACATGCGCTCCCAAAGGCAGCAGGCGTTCCACGAGGTGGCTGCCGATGAATCCGCCTGCTCCCGTGACCAATACTCTACGCCCTTGCCACTGCATTTTGCCTATTCCTTCGCCTGTTTGAGAATGGACTCTACTGCGCTTGCCATGGCGCACGCTGAGAAACGCCTGCGGGCGTCTTCTCTGCCTGCGGCGCACCTCCGACGCAACTCAGCATCCTGCAGAACCTCGACCATTGCCTGCCGCAGGGCCCTCACGTTTTCCTCATGGCTGACGCGGCCCTCGACGGACTGAATCAGCTTTCCGTTCACGCCAGACTGCACCACTTCACCGATTCCGCCCACGTCCGTGGCCACGACAGGCAGTCCGGCCGCCATCGCCTCCAGCACCACATGGGGCAGCCCCTCGTAGCGCGAGTTCAGTACGAAAAGATCGCATGCCGCCAGGAAGGCCCCCACGCGCTCTTGCTCGATCTGACCAGCAAAGTGCACCCTGTCGTCCAGCTTCAGCCGTCGCACCAGTGCTTCCAGTTCCGGCCGCTCTGGGCCTTCCCCTACCACCACTAGACCTGCGTCTGGCAACGTTCCGATCGCCTCGATTAGAGCGTCGACCCCTTTCCAGCCAGTCAGTCGGCAGATGGTGATCACGCGTTGCTGCGTGCTCAGAGGCAGTGTTTGTGGCTGCTGGTCCAAGGGCGCGAATTCGAGTGCATTGTAGATGACGTGTGAGCGTTGCGCCCGGATACCCCAGCCGACTATGATGCGTTGCAGGTACGCGCTGGGCACGATGACTGCCCGCATCTGACGCAAGGCGCAGTTGCGCAGCCTGCGTCGCAGTTCGATGCTCCGAGTATAGCGCCGCTGCTGGAATTCCTCGAATTGGTCCTTGATCCAGCCCTTGTCCCGTGCTCGCTCCCAGGCAATGTCGCCCACTACCTTGGCCACCGCCGGCTTGCGCAAGAACCAATTCACCAAGGCTGTCTCGATCAACAGGCCATTCACGTACAAGACGTCTGCCTGTCGTGCATTGACCGCGATGCGCTGGAAGGCCCGCAGCAGTCTGATGGGTCTGCAGTCACGCAGTACAACGCGCTCGACCTGAAAGGCGTACGTCGAATCGAGCCCATCGTGTCGCGCTTCGCTGTAGGTAAGGACGCGGACGAAATGCCCACGTTGCTGCAGCTCACGGGCGACCAAGGGCACATATGTAGCCGGGCCGCCGGCATCCGGCGGAAAGATGTCGCTCGTGATCAGAATGCGCATGACCTATGTATACTCTTGTACAGGCGGCGCTGATTGGGCTGACTGCGGTGGCGTGTGTAGGCAACTTTCGAGCCACGCCACCTCTTTGGCCAGTCCCTCCTCAATAGCTACCTGGGGCTCATACTGCAGGACTTGCCTGGCTCTGCTGATGTCGGCAAACGTGTGGCGTGCGTCACCCTTCTGGCTGGGCAGGTAGCGCACACGAGCACGCTTACCCATGATGCGCTCCAGAAGCTGGATGATCTGATTGACCGTGACGCGCGACCCCCCTCCGACATTGAAAGTTTGGCCCACCGCTTTGGAGCTCATGGCCAAAATGTTGGCCTCTGCGGTGTCGGACACGTATGTGAAGTCGCGGGTTTGCTCTCCATCGCCATAGACGCTGATCTCCTTGCCTTGAAGCATGGCCTGGATGAAGCGATGAAACGCCATGTCGGGCCGCTGCCGTGGCCCGTAAGCCACAAAGTAGCGCAGAATGACGACGGGCACGCCAAAGCTCCGATGATATACACGACACAATTGCTCACAGGTCAGCTTAGTCACGCCATAGGGCGAAATGGGCAGCAAGGTTGTATCCTCGGGCGTAGGAAAGGACTCGGCATCGCCATAGACTGACGAAGATGAGGCAAAGATCAGCCCTTTTAGCTTGGGGGCCTGTCTGGCTGCTTCCAGGAGGCGTTGGGTGGCCTGGATGTTGTTGCGCACGTAGATGCCAAAGGTGTCACCCCAGCTCCCGCGCACTCCGGCCTGGGCCGCCTGATGAAAAACGTACTCGGTTCCGTCCAGCAGCGTGGCCCAATCCACGTCAAGGACGTCACCCTCGACAAACTCGAACGCAGGAGAGCGTTTGGCAAGAGCAAGGTTGCTCTCTTTGACGGCGCGCGCGTAATAGTCGGTGAAGCAGTCCACGCCGATTACCTGCTGCACCGCTCCCCGTGAGACACCCGGACATCGACCCAGCAGCCTATCTACGAGGTGAGAGCCTACAAAGCCGGCGGCGCCGGTGACAACTGCCTTGCCACTTCTGGGCGGCATCTTGCATCTCCAGCGGATGGGTTCGTGTGTCGTAAGCGCGCTAAAACACCGCCGGTTGTGGGAAACCTAGCATGCAAGGCGGTGGTCTGACGCACACCAGTACGTGACTATTGTAACTCCGGTCTGTAGGGACGCCAAGCCGCAGCCCGTCGCTATTGCTGCGGCACCCCGTGCATGGCCCACATCATCTTGTTGCGTCATGCTCGGAGCGCGGCCTGTCCAGGAGCTGTTCGAGCGCAGATTCGTACTGAGCCACACAGCGTTCCAGGGGGAAATCCGCCGCGCGTCCCGGCCCGTTCGCCGAGAGGTGTCTTTGGAGTTCCGAATCGCCCAGGACTGTCAGCATGGCCTGCGCGAGTGCCTGGACGTCGGCCGGAGGCACCAGCAGCCCAGTCACGCCATCGGCGATGATTTCGTCGGGTCCGACCGGGCAGCGTGTGGAGATCACAGGCGTGCCGACAGCCAGTGCTTCCACCAACACGTTGCCAAAACCTTCATACAGCGAGGAGAGCACAAAGGCGGTGGCGTGATGCATCGCACTGTAGGGGTTCTCGTCGAAGCCAGGCAGCGCCACGTCGTCGCCCAGCCCCAACTCAAGGACGAGCTTCTCCAGGTCAGCTCGGTTGGGTCCCTCGCCCAGAATGAGCAACCTGCACGGACGCACCTTGCGCACCAGGGCAAAGGCTTGGATAAGGTAGTGGAAGCCCTTCTGAGGATGCAGCCGGCCCACGGCTATCAGCACCGGCATAGTTGAAGCAGCTGGGCCTGGCTGCAACCAGGCATGGCGTGGTGGCTCGTCCGCCAGGGCCCGCACTCTGGCCAAGTCTACGGGATTGTAGATGACCTGCACCTTCGCTGCACGCAGCCCGTACCGGGATACCAGTTCCTGGGCGATGCCATGTGATATGGCCGTCACCAGGTCTGCAGTTGGGTATAGCTTCGTCAGTCCCCAACCCTTCAGAGTGGCGCCGCCAAAGGCGGCAAACTCGGCGCTGGGCAGATTCTGCTCGTTGACGACGACATGTGTATGCACGCCCGACACGGGGCGGGCCAGCAAGGTGACGAAATTGGCGTAGCGCAGCACGCTGAGCACGATGTCCGGCCTTTCGCGGCGCAGCAGGCGGGACAGGCGCCACACGAGCCGAGCATCCCATTGCCTCCTGCCGCGCAGGTCGTACACTTGGACGTCTGGGGGCACCTGACGGGCAAACCGCCCACTGTGTGAAAAGACGGCAAGGGAGGGTGCGAACCTATCGCGGCTGATGCCTCCTAGCAGGTCCAGGGTTGCCCGCTCCGCTCCACCACCTCCCAGCGATGGCAGCACGAACAACAGCTTCAGACGGCCGCGACAGGAGGTGCCATCTTGTCGCTGTAGCTGGACGCCATCTGCAATCATTCTGCATCGACGGCGCGCAGCGTGACCGCAGTGGCAAGGTGCTGCACCAGCGCTGGGAACCAGGGGTGGCCCCCGCGGGCTGGGGCGGCATCGGTCATGATGGTCAGAGTCCTCCCCTTCTGAGTGCTGCGCACGCTCGTCCAAAGGCGCTGCTGCGGGCGCCATAGGCTCAGCGCCAGTCCGGCGACAACCACGGCTCCGCCAAGCAGTACAAGCAGCATCCCATAGTCCTGACCGAATTTGATGACCGCGTAGCGCGTCGGGGTGAATACATAGCGATCCCCCGAGATCTCCACGGTTGTCGTTGAGCTGAACTCCTGTACCAAAAAGGGCGTGCTCTCGGCTCTGCGAAATGCCTCGATCGCGAAGCTAGGCGCATTCTCCCGAGAAGCGGGCGTGCTGTAGTGCAGGCGCAGCGTCAGGCTACGAGACGGCACCAAGATGTAGCGCTCATTCGCGCTCTGCTGGAAGTAGCGTCCTACTGGAGGGCTGCCTGGCGTGAGCATGACGATATAGCGAGGGTTTTCCTCGTTGAGGAAGCGTAGGGGCACTTGGGCGAACTCAGCCGCGCCAGTCTCAGGCGTGCTCAGCATCAAGTCCTGTCCAGCTGAATCCTTCGCCTGTGCCAACAGGGTCTGTTCAGATTCTCCGGCAAAGAAGGCCAGTCCTGCAAACAAGGCAGGCCCCTTGCCGCGCAGGATAGCGCTGCCCACTTCGCGCTCTTGTCGCAGGAAGGTCAGCCTGGTGTATTCGCCGCTCACCTGGCTTGCCTGTTGCCCAGCATCCTGGACCACGACCTCGGCACTTACTGATAACCCCGTGCCATGGCCAATGGGGCGAACCTGCCCCGGTCGTAGGCTAACGCCTTCCTCCCACCAGGCCACGCGTTCACTGACTGCCAACCCGGCAATCGCCAGCAGCATCCCAACGTAGACCGTCAGCAGATAGGGCGCAAAGCGGTCGGCATACAAACGCCCCCCCTGGCCCTTTTCTCGGACCCGGTAGCCCTTGGCACGCAGAGCTTCCCCAAGCTTTTTGGCCAGTTCTGCTGTCTGCACTGTCTCGGGAGGCTCAGTCGCAAGAATTTGGCTCTCGCGGGCCAGCGCGGCGGATGGTTGGCGTGGTCTCAGTAGATCGACGACTCCCAGCGCCAGACTGAATGCCAGCAGGCCCAGCAGCCCTCGCAGCCACAGGGAGTGTGTCACATCGAAAAAACCAGAAGCGAGCAACCAATCGGTAGCGCCTCCGAACCGTCCGCGGGCAGACTCCAACCATATGGTGGCGGTAGCTGGATCGGCGAGCGCCGCTGCCGGTCGCTGTGGCAGGATGGCCAGTAGGACCCCCAGCACTGCCACGCCGAGGAATAGAAGCAGCCTGACATAGTGCGATGCCAGCACGTTCCACAGACTGTCCAACAGATCGGTTGGGTCCCAAAGCTCTCGGAAATGGGCCCGTAGACTCGTCATTTCGCGTTCCTGCGCCAGCGGTTCTGGGGTAGCTGAGGGAGTCACGCGTCGTATCTTACGTACGTGGGGTGCATTTGTCAATCACTGCAGGTTCAGGGTAGTCAGAGTCAGCGGGCGTAGTGGAGCCTGAGGTTGGGGAACAAGCTGGATAGCCAATTGCAGCATGTAACGTCCAGGAGTCAGCTCGCCTGACAATAGCAGCGTGTGCTGGTCACGCACGATCTCGTTGGGTCGCCACTGCAGCGGGGGGTACAGTCCTTCAGTAGCTTCACTGTGGTGCTCCAGCCGGATGCCTCCTTTGTCGTCCAGGAGCTGGATGGTGATAGCAAGCTCATGACCTGGCCGGGATTGGGCCTGCCAGAAGAGGGTAAGGTGCAAGAGGTCCCCAGGGTGCAGCACCGCATCCGGCTCGTGCTCAAAACCCAACTTGGCTAGGGCATAGCCCAATAGTGTCACGTCGCCGTATGTGGCGTTCAGATGGGCTTTCATCCCCAGCACCGAAAGCGGCGGCGGCGCTGCGGCCGGCAGTATGCGCACAGACCCCAGCAGGATGTGGTCATTGACTGCCTGTCCGCCTTCAATGATGGGCAGCCTCTGACCGGTTTCCAGGTTGTACATGCCGATCTCGACCACGTACTCACCGGGCGGCGTGCCTGGCAGGATTGGCAGCCCGTAGTTGTCCACCACCTGTTCGCCTTGTTTCCAAACGGTGGTAATCTTGGCGCCTCCCCCCGGCTCTGCATCGCGCTGACCCACCATGTGCCCGTGTGCGTCCAGAATGTGCGTGAAAACCTTGTAGCGCTGTTGCATAGGCACCAAGGCCTGCCAGAAGAGGGTGAGCTGTACGATGTCCCCGGGCATGACTTCGGGCGTGGGCAGATTGTACCCCAGCAAACCTACCTGGTCTCCCAAGTTCGCTTGAAGTGAGTGTTCGATCACGCCTGGCGCAGGTAGCATGGGAAGTGCATACACCACCAGTCGCACGTTGCCGTACCAGGAATCCATGGCTTTGTAGCCATGCTGGTCCAGCCAGCCCTCGATAAAACGATTCGGATCGCTCTCGTCGGTGGCCCACAACACCGCGAAGATGCGCTCGCGATTCTGGATCATGTCTGCGAGATCCGCTTCCGTCTTAGCCTCATCCAGCGGACGCTGGCGCGGCAGCAGATAGAGTGGCAGGTTACCTTGATAGTAGTAGGCAAAGGTATCGACCTGACCAGGGGCGTTGATCAGGATGGCATCGCTATCCCGTTCCATGGCCTGGATGTACTGAGCAATGCCACGGTAGTTGTCCCGGGCGTAACGCGTGTCAAAATAGTACGCCTGAAGGGAACGTCCCGAGGGGATTGCCACGAATCCAGCAAGCGTGATGGCACTCAGGAGGCGCATCGAGGTGCCAGGCGTGACTACGGCGTGGCGCGTAACGCATCTCCAAAGGTGCTCTATCCCAGTAGAGAGCCCCGTGGTCCCAAGGGCCAAGAGGGTGCAGAAGGCCGGCGTGCAGAGCAAGAGAAACTTGGGATCATACATGGGCCGGCTCAGTGACAGCAGGTACATGGCGAGGGCGGGAACAAAGAGGTGCAACAGGCAGACACAGTGCGGCACTAAGGCTTGTATCGAGTTCCCTCTGTCAGGCCCCTCATCTTGAGTGCGAACGAATGGGGCGGCAAGACCCGCGAGCAGCAACAGCCCAAAACCCAGCAGTACGGGGCTGGCTCGTGGCTCGACCGAAAGCCCCAAGCTGAACACGCGCAAGAGGTCAGCAAGCCAAGTTCCCAGATGCAGGGGTTCGCTAATCGCCGGCCATCTGCCCAACTGCCCGGATACAAGGCGTAGCCATGGCGCGAACAATGCGGCGATGGCCGCCTGCAGGGCTATCCAACGCAACGCAGCCGGCAGCCGCTCCGCTGACGGCTCACCCAATACACCTCGATCGCGAGGAGTCAGCAACCACCAGTACAGGAATGCCAGATTGTGCGCGATGAGTAGCGTGGCCGCAAAGTAGTGCGTGTAGAGCAGCAGACTCGTGCTGACAAAGTAGGCCGCGAACGAGGCGAGACGACCACGCCTCCGAAAACTCCGACCCGACAGCAAGCGTAGCAGGAAGAACGTAGACTGCGCTGCCAGCAGTGCGCTCAACGCGTACATACGCGTTTCCTGCGAATAGTAGACTTGAAAAGGTGACACAGCGGCGAAGAATGCAGCCAGTAGACCCACGGCATCGGCTGCGCCGTTCTCTTGGGCGCGATTGGTCACACGCCGTCCCACGGCAAAGGTGCACAGCACCAGCCAAGTTCCCAGTGCCGCTGACAGGCCGCGCACGGCCAGCTCGCTTTTCCCGAACAGGCCTATCCAGAAGTGCAACAGATAATAGTACAGTGGTGGGTGGATGTCATTCGCCGCACCCTGGGTAATGGCCGCGAGATCACGCTCGGCCAGGGCGATGCTTGTGCCTTCGTCATTCCACAGGCTTGGCGACTGGATGCGGTACAGACGCAGACCGAAAGCCAGCAACAGCACGAGTATCAGCCACAACCTGACGAATCGACGCAATGGCCGTTGACCTTTCTGGGGGAATCAGCGACCCTCGAAGCGTGCCGGTCGCTTCTCCAGGAAGGCCGAGGTGCCCTCGACTCGATCTGCCGTGCCGCAGACCAAACCGAACTGGCTGGCCTCGAATGCGCAGGCGGTGTTCAGATCCGTCTCGGTGCCTACATTTATGCACTTTTTGGCCCACGCGATGGCCAGCGGTCCTTTGCTTGCGATGGTGTGCGCGAGCTTCTTTGCAGCCTCCACTAGCTCTGCGGCCGGGAAGATCAGGTCCACCAACCCAATGCGGAAGGCTTCGTGGGCCGCAATGGCCTCACCACTGAGCACCATCCACTTGGCGCGGCCCTTGCCCACGAGCCTGGGCAACCTCTGTGTGCCGCCGAAGCCAGGTATAATGCCCAGGTTGATCTCCGGCTGTCCCAGCTTTGCCGTGTCCGCTGCCACGCGTATGTCACAAGCCATGGCCAGCTCACAACCGCCGCCCAACGCATAACCGTTGATGGCGGCGATCACCGGCTTGCCTAGGTTCTCGATCTTGAACAGGATGCGTTGGCCCCATTCGGCAAAGCTGGCCGCTTCGGTCGAACCGCTGAGTGACCGCAGCTCATTGATGTCTGCCCCTGCCACAAAGGCCTTGGGGCCGGCACCGGTGAGGACGATACAGCGCACGCTGGCATCGCCATCCAACTCGTCTATCGCCTGATCGAGCTCCGTCAAAGTAGCATGGTTCAACGCGTTCAGCACCTGTGGCCGATTGAAGGTCACTATGCCGATGTCCGCCTCGCGGGTCACGAGGATGTTCTGATACTCCATTTCCATCGTCCTTACTTGTAGTCGTAGAATCCCTTGCCCGTCTTGCGACCAAGG
This sequence comes from uncultured Anaerolineales bacterium, assembly GCA_964478725.1. GTDB lineage: Bacteria > Chloroflexota > Anaerolineae > UBA2200 > UBA2200 > CAYZKS01. The sequence continues at coordinate 15,432 of CAYZKS010000010.1, read as the reverse complement.
TGACCGGCCAGGACCATGCGCTTCAGCAATGGCGGTGCGGCGTACTGCGCATCCTTGAATTCGTCGTGCATGACGTTGGCAATGTAGTAGGCGGTGTCCAGCCCAATGAAATCGAGCAGCGTCAGCGGGCCCATGGGGTGATTGCAGCCCAGCTTCATGCCGGTGTCAATGTCCTCCCTGGTCGCCACACCATTCTCAAAGGCCCGGATAGCGCTCAACAGGTAGGGCACGAGCAGCAGATTCACGATGAACCCAGGCGTGTCCTTGGCCACAATCACGTTCTTGCCTACGGAAGCGCCGAATTCCCTGGCGGTCTGCAGCGTTTCGTCGCTGGTCAGGATGGTGCGGACCAGCTCGACCAACGGCATTACGGGCACCGGACTGAAGAAGTGCATGCCAAGCACTTTGTCGGGGCGCTTGGTCACAGAGGCCATCTCCGTGATGCACAGGGAGGAGGTATTGCTGGCAATGATGGTCTCCGCACCGACCAATTCGTCCATTGCGGCGAAGAGCTGCTTCTTCTCAGCCATGTTCTCTATGGCGGCCTCGATGACCAAATCGCTGTCTTTGAGATCCTCGAGCACCACCGTGCCGCGTACGCGTCTCCAGGCCGCATCCATGTCCGCCTGGCTGAGCTTGCCCTTTTCTACCCCTTTGGCCATCGAGCTCTTGATGCGCTGCAGTCCCTTCTCAACCAGCTCCTTGCTGACTTCGCGCACCACGACTTCATACCCAGAGCGAGCACATGTTTCTACAATGCCCGATCCCATCAGGCCACAGCCAATCACTCCCACTCGTTGAATGCGCATTGCCTCCCTCCTTTGGTGTTATTGGGGCTCTGTGGCCCGCTGCCGATAGCGGCAGCGGGCGCGCAGGACAGCAAGCGGGGATCGGCGAGCAGAATGCTGTCTCGCGATCCCCGCCGCAGCCTCAGAAGAACCTTCGAGCCTAGCCCTTGACGCCACCCAGGGTCAGACCCGAAACCAGCCACTTGGACGACCACAGGAACAGAATCGTTGCCGGCACAGCCACCATAACCGAAGCTGCCGCGAAGCGCCCGTAGGCGGTATTGAACTGCCCCGCGAACGTCCACATACCCAATGGCCAGGTGTACATTGGAGCCTTCTGCAGGATCACCCGTGCCACCAAGTACTCGCTCCACGAGCTCATGAAATTGAACAAGAATGCAATGGCTAGCGAGGGCGTGGATAGCGGGAGAATGATGCGATAGAAGGCGCCCACGTGTGAAGTGCCGTCGATGCGCGCCGCCTCCTCCAGATCGATTGGAATGGTGTCGTAGTAACCCTTCAGGATCCAGATGCTGAATGGTACCGAAGTCACCGAGTAGGCAATGATCAGGCCCAGATACGTATTGAGCAGTTTCAGGTTCGCCAGCATGCGGAAGAGGGGCAAAAGCAACATGCCGGCGGGAATCATCTGCGTGGTCAGCAAGAAGATCAGCCCTGGAGCACGCCCTGGAAATTTGAAGCGCGAGAAGGCATAGGCTGCCGTTGATGCCAGGATCAAGCCAATCGTCGCCGTCGTAAGGGTGATCAGCAGGCTATTCCACAGCCAAAGGAAAAAGTCGGACGCGCGCTTGGTGACCGGGTCACCAAAGAGCACCAACTGGTAGTTCTTCAAGGTGGCATTCTTGGGAATGATGCTCAGGTCGGACGATAGCGGCCTATCGCCCGGACGAAGGGAGATGCTCACGACGCGCGAGACAGGGTATACCGCGATTATGCAGGCGATGATGAGAACCAGGTGGATCAGCGTACGCTTCAGTGGGCTGTCGCCCCGAGTCCTGGCGGAGGGTTTGCCTAGTTTCATGGGACTGCGCTCCTTTCAATCAGTTCGGCGGGGCTGCGCCTCATTCGTAGGCTGCTTTCAGGCCACCTGTCACTCGGATGTAAACCAAGGCAAAAAGGAACAGGAAAAGGAAGATCACCAGTCCAAACGCCGCAGCAAAGCCATAGCGGTAAAAGTCAAAGGCAGCCCGGTAGAGCGAAGAGACCAGGATGTCAGTCTTTTCTTGAGGATTGCCTCCTGTGATCAGGTATATTACGTTGAGGGCGTTGAATGTCCACACTGTGCCCAAGATGATTGAAGGTGTGAGTACGGGACGCAGCAGGGGCAGAGTGATGTGACGGAATTGGTGGGTGCTATTGGCCCCGTCGATTTCGGAAGCCTCGTAGTACTCCTTGGAAATGCTTTGCAGTCCGCCCAGGATGATCACCATCATGAATGGTATCCCCAACCAGATGTTGGAGATGCACAGAGCGACGAACGCCCAGACCGGATCCGTCAGCCAGTTCACCGGACGCAAACCGATGCTCCTGGCCAGAGGCATGCTGAGCAGGGCGTTGAAGAATCCATAGTTCTGGTTGAACTCAGCCCTGAGCGCCATGCAGGCGATGGTCTGTGGGATAGCCCAGGGAAGGATGAGCAGCGTGCGGTAAAGGCCCTTGAAGCGCATGGGTCGGTTTAGAAGCAATGCCAGGGCCATGCCTCCCGTCACATGGAAGACGACATTGATCACGGTCCACAGGATGGTGCGCGATAGCACCTGCCAGAACGTGGCGTCGTGTGCAACCACACCGGTGAACACCGACTTGAAGTTGTTGATCCCGTTCTGCAGGCTGAAAGTGTAGGTCCTGATGGTGGTCATGGACATGTTGGTGAAAGCGAGGTAGACGTTGTAGGCAAAGGGGTACACGATCAAGGCAGCGATACCTACCACCGCGGGTGCGAGTAGTAGGTAGGGCATACCCAGCTTGCTGGCCTTTGAACTACCCAGAACCCAGTAGATGCCAAGGTAGGCGATCAGGAGCGCCACGCCTATTGCAGCCTTCTTGAGCGTGTCCAAGCCCTTGTTGGGCCACACATACCGGCCGAAGAGGACGATCAGCGCAACAGCCAGGAGCAGCACAATCAATGCCATGCCCACATTCCTGGGCGGCCTGTGGAAGAGGACGTAGATCACTCCCTCCAACAGTAACCAAGCGAGAACAATGCTGAGGACGAAGCGCAGTACGGTAACGAGGGAAGAGCTCATGATCTGAGAAGTAAGAGAGATCATCTCATTTGCCCCCTTTGGCCACACTATGCGTGTATGTGACCAGTATACCACAGCGAATCGCATTGCGCAACTGCGTGGACCGCGCCGCCAATGCTGAGGCAAAACCGGACTGATCTGCTCCAGGTATCATGCTTCTACCCAGCGTATGTGCAGCGCATTTTGGCCGAGGGTTGCTTCGAGCTGACTTGTGAGGTCCTGGCTCAGGCGGGTGGTCACGTTGGGGAATTCAAGTTGCACGCGTCCATGGCTGTCAACGATGTTAAATACGAAGCGATCCGAGCCAGGGTGTCGCTGGAGCAAGCCGTACACCTGATTCAGCAAATGCATGTCCGTTTCATGATTGCCGCTGCATTGTAGGTTAACCTCCAGCAGGCGAACCTGTGGAGGTCGATCGAGTTGGCCGGCCTCGGCCAAGGCATAGTCATGCAGCGCATCCGCGATGATCTGGATGCTGTTGTCCCGTACGTCCACCTTCCCGTGAAGAATGACCAAGCGGTCCTCGGTCAACAGCTCCTTGTGCTGTTGGTAAGTTCGTGGGAAAACGACGACATCCATGCTGCCCGTCAGGTCTTCCACTTCCGCGAAGGCCATCTCGTCACCCTTGCGCGTTGTCGTGACCCGGACGTGCTTGATCATGCCTCCGACCGTGACCTTGCGCCCTTTCAGCGATTCGTCCAGTTGGTCGATAGGAGTGTGGTCTGCCGGCGCATGAGCAGCCAGGCTCTGGAGAGGATGCTCGGAGATATAAGTTCCCGTAAGCTCCTTCTCCCAGGCCAGGAGTTCCTTCTGAGAGACGGGGGGCACGGGGAACTGATCGGACAGAAGCTCAGAATCGTGGGAGGTGTTCGTCTGCAGAACGTCAAACGTGAGCTGCCCAATCGCAGAGGCCTGGTGCTGCATGCTGCTCAGGCTCAGCATGCGATCCATGATGCTCAGAAGCCTGGGCCTGTCCCCAAAGGCATCGAGCGCGCCAGCCTTGATCAGGCACTCCAAGACGCGTTTGTTAAGCTGGCGCAGGTCCACTCTGCGGCACAAGTCGGCCAGCCCGGCGAATGGACCACCTGCGTTGCGGGCTTGTATGAGGAACTGCAGCGGACCCTCCCCCACGTTCTTGATGGCTCCGAGCCCGAAGCGAATGGCATTGGGCATTGCCTGAGTTCCGCCTTCAGTCAGCCTGTCCTGTGCCGGTTTCTGTGGCGAATCCTCAATGGTAAAGTCGATACCGCTGAGGTTTATGTCTGGCGCAAGTACGGGGATACCCAGACGGCGGGATTCGGCGACCAACGCTCCCACTTTGTCCGGTTTGTTGTGTTCGACGCACAGCAGAGCCGTCATGTACTCGACCGGGTAGTGGGCCTTGAGGTAGGCTGTCTGGCAAGTAATCACCGCATAAGAAGCGGAGTGGGCCTTGTTGAAGCCATAGTTGGCAAAGTACTCGATGGCCGCAAAGATTTCTTCCGCTTTGTCCTGCGGCATACCCCGCGCGATCGCGCCCTGAACGAACTTTTCTTTCTGCTCTCTCAGGTCCTTTTCTTTCTTCTTGCCAACGGCGCGGCGCATGATGTCCGCCTCGGCGCTATCATAACCAGCGATGTCCGTCGCGATGCGGATGATTTGCTCTTGGTAGACGATGATGCCGTATGTATCGCGCAGGATAGGCTGGAGGCTGGGGTGGATGTAGTCTACCTGCTCTTTCCCATGCTTGCGTGCAACATAGTTGCCGATAAATTGCATGGGCCCAGGACGGTATAGCGACAGAAGGGCCACCACATCCTCAAAGTTCGAAGGCTGCAACTCCTGAAGCACTCGACGCATGCCTGCACTCTCTACCTGGAATAAGCCTGACACGTTTCCGGTGGAGAGTAGTTGATAGACGGCAGGCTCGTCGTATGGGATGTTGTCCAAGTTGAACGAGGTGCCGTGGCGTGCGTTGATCAAATCAACGGCGCGACGCATGATCGTCAGGGTGGCGAGGCCCAGGAAGTCGATCTTCAGCAGGCCGATCTCCTCGAGTACCCCCATGGGGTATTGAGTGATCAATTCCTCGACTTTGGGCATGTGTTGCAGAGGCACGTATTCGGTCAAAGGCTGGTCGGCAATCACCACGCCTGCTGCATGGGTTGAGGCATGCCGTGAGACTCCCTCCAATCGCAGAGCCTTGTCCACCAGATCGCGAATATAGTCGTCCTGGTCATACGTAGATCGCAGCTCGGGAGTCTCCAGCGCGTCCTTGAGCTTCACTTTTGGCCCCGAGGGTACCAGCTTGCTGAGACGGTCGACTTCCCCCGGCGGCATGCCGAGCGTACGGCCCACGTCGCGAATGGAAGCACGTGCGGCAAGGGTGCCAAAGGTGATGATCTGAGCCACTCTATCACTGCCGTACTTGTGGATGGCATACTCGATCATCTCCGCGCGCCGGTCATCTGGGAAGTCCAGATCAATGTCGGGCATGCTCACCCGGCCGGGATTGAGGAAGCGCTCAAAGATCAGTCCGCTGGCCGTAGGTTCTAGGTTCGTGAGACCCAAAGAGTATGCCACAATGCTGCCCGCGGCCGACCCACGCACGTTCCACCAGATGTCTTTGCTCTTGGCGTGCCGGATCAGGTCCCAGACAATCAGGAAGTAGACATCGAATCCCATCTGGTGGATGATCTTCAGTTCGTGATCGAGGCGAGCGCGCAACTGAGGCGTGATAACGGAGTAGCGGCGTGACATGCCCTGTTCGCAGAGGCTGGCGAGATAGGATTGAGGCGTGTAGCCAGCGGGCACTTCAAAGGCGGGGAGATGGAACCCAGTGTTGCTCAACTGAAATGAGCATTCCGCCGCCACCCGCTCTGTATTCCTCACTGCCTCGGGTATGTCGGCAAACAGGGTGGCCATCTCTTGTTCGCTCTTGAGGTAGAAATCGTCGCCACCCATGCGCAGGCGCTTGGGGTCCTCCATGGTCGTGTTCGTCTGGATGCACAACAACACTTCCTGAGCGGCTGCATCTTCCCGGTAGATGTAGTGCGTGTCGTTGGTGGCAACTACGTCAATGCCCATCTCCCTGCTCAGCGCCAGCAGCCCTTGGTTGACAGTTTCCAGCTCGGGCAACGCGACATGGCGCTGCAATTCAAAGTAGTAGTTGCCGTGGCCAAAGGTGTCCCGGTACCAACCCGCAGCGCTTCTCGCCGCATCCATCTGTCCGCTCAGGATCAGGCGAGGGACTTCACCAGAGCCACAGGCGCTCAAAGCGGTCAGCCCCGCGCTATATTGTTGCAGGAGCTCCTTGTCCACGCGTGGCTTGTAGTAAAAGCCCTCCAGGTGCGCCTTGGTGGTCAGTTGGATCAGGTTCCTGTAGCCTGTTTCGTTGCGGGCCAGCAAGATCAGGTGACAGGGTTGAGACTGTGCGCGTGGATTGTGTGAGAACCTGCCGTCCAAGGCGAGGTACACTTCGCAGCCCAGAATGGGCTTGATTCCGTGCCGCTGAGCAGTTTTGTAGAACTCGAGCACTCCGTACATGGCACCATGGTCGGTGATCGCCAGCGCTTCCATGCCGAGTTCCTTGGCGCGTGGCACAATCTCCTCGACTCGGCACATCCCGTCGAGTAGCGAGTACTCGGTATGCACGTGAAGATGAGTAAAACCTGCCATGTCACGGTCTCCTCGCAGCTGCCGATCCTATCGGTTTCCCTGCGTGATGCAGCGCCAGCCAACGAGCGGGCGCCTCCATGGCCATCTAGATGTGCGCCAGCTTGGCGCCGGCCGAGAGCAGTTGCGGCACCTCCTCTTGAGAGCGTGCCTCTGCGTAGATGCGCAGCACGGGCTCAGTTCCGGACGGACGAATCAGCAGCCAGCCGTCGTCGTCCAGCACGTATTTTACACCATCGCTATTGTTGATGCTCACCACGCGGTGCTGCAGGAGCCTGTCTGGGGCCTCAGTCAGTAGCTGCTGCGTCAGTTCCATCTTGTCAAAGGCCTTGGTGTGTAGGTCGTGCCGCCCGTAGTAGAATCCGCCGAATTCCTGCATGAGCTGGGCAATCACTTCGTGCAACGGCCTGCGCTGATAGGCCAGCAGTTCTACAAGCAATAGCCCCATCAGGATTCCATCGCCATCTGGCACATGGCCCTTAACCGTTATGCCCCCGCTTTCCTCGCCACCGATGAGCACGTCTTCCTTTAGCATCCAGGCGCAGATATGGTTGAATCCCACTGGAGTCTCGTGTAGAGGCAGGCCATAGTGCTCAGCCAGCTTGTTGAGCAACTGGGTTGTTGAGACGGTCTTGATCACAGAGCCTGCGCCATCCCGCTCCTCGACCAAGTGGCGCAGAATGAGGGACAGGATGCGGTGCGGATCAACAAAGTGGCCCATGGCGTCTACGGCTCCAATGCGGTCTGCGTCACCATCGGAAGCCAGGCCCAAGTCATAGTGACCAGTGCGCAACGTTTGCATTAGCTCGCTCAAGTTGCGCTCGATGGGCTCTGGATGGATGCCACCGAACCCCGGGTTCATCTCCGCGTGAAGTTGTGTGACTTCACATCCTGCTTCACGTAACAGGGCGGCCACGTAGCCTCGCCCTGCTCCGTACATGGGGTCCACTGCCACGCGTAGTCCAGAGGCAGAGATGGCTTCAAAGTCGATCAACTTGCGAACGTGCTCCAGGTATGCCGGCATGGGGTCAAAACGCTCGATGCCGGGGTACGCTGTGCCGGGATTCGAAAGTGGGCGCTCTGCAATCTTGCGCGTCCCTTCTTTGGCGAGAACTTGCTCGAGCATCTCCTCAATGCGTCGCGTCTCATTGGGCAGGCCCGGGCCAGCGTGAGGCCCTTTGAATTTGATGCCGTTGTAGCGTGGTGGATTGTGGCTGGCGGTGACCATCACCCCGCCGAGGGCCTTCCAGTGCCAGATGGCATAGGCCAGAGCGGGGGTAGGACAATCGCACTTGGTCAGATAGACGCTCAAGCCATCATCTGCCAACACCCGCGCCAACTCAAAGGCGTAGCGATCCGACAGAAAGCGCGTGTCGAACCCGACTATCACCGGTGCTGCTGCGTCAGCCTTTGTCTCGTTCAGATACGCTCCAATGGCTGCTGCTACCCTGCGCACATTTGCGAACGTGAATTCTTCGCTGATGACCGCCCGCCACCCGTCCGTGCCAAACTTGATGGACATTCACTCACTCCTGCATGCTATGTAGACCAAGCGTATTCACGCCCGCAAGATGGGCAGGAAAAGCGCCGTAGCCCCTTTGTCGCGTCTTCACCACCGGGCAGTTCAGTCAGACGATGCCCGCAGGCGCAGACGTATCCGATGAGCCTGGCTGGATTGCCCACGACCAGTGCATGAGCCGCGACATCCTTTGTCACCACGGCTCCCGCACCGATCATCGCCCAGCGTCCGACATTCACGCCGGGCAGCACAATTGCCCCAGCACCTACTGAGGCGCCGTACTGGATCAGTGTGCGCCCTACCTCCCAATCTTCATCCCCTTTCAGTTTGCCGTCGGGCGTGATGGCGCGTGGGAGATGATCGTTGGTCAGGCAAGCGTGTGGTCCGACAAAGACGCCGTCCTCCAGGGTCGCACCGTGGTAGACAAAGGCACCGTTCTGAATCTTGACCCGGTTTCCGATGGTCACATTCGAGTCGATGTACGCGCCCTTGCCGATGATACAGTGTTGGCCAATGCAGGCGCCTTCTCTGATCTGCGCCTGATGCCAGATCTTCGTTCCCGCTCCGATCTTGGCTTGAGGGGAGACGTCGGCACTGGAATGGACTTGCACTCCATTTCTACTGTGACCTTGCTCGGCTTGTGTGGATTCGCTACTTGGCATGGCTTGCTCACCTGTCGGCTGTCGGCCGTCGGTTCTGCGTTACATGGTCATACACATCCATGATCCTGGCGCCTGCTGTAGTCCAAGAGTAGCGTTCAACCGCCCGCTGGCGCAGTCTGCTCCCCAGCTCCTGGGCCCTTGCTCGGTCAGAAAGCACCTGCTCCAGCGACTCGGCGAGGGAGGCGGCGTCGCCAGCTCGGGCATAGACGCCCGCGTCGTTGAGATACTCGTGGCTGACCGGGACGTCGAAGGCTACGGTTGGGAGCCCCATCGACATATAGTTCGTCAGTTTGCCACTACCTTCCGTAGCCGAGACTTTGGGCGCCACGGCCACATTGCCCAGCGCCAGAAAGCTCGGCACTTGCTCATAGGGGATCTTGCCAGTGAACACAACGTGACTGTCCAGCCCCAGAGCACTTGCCCGTGCCCGGTATGCCTCGACAGACGGGTAACCCATGATCAGGAACTGCACGTCGGACCTGTGCGTCAGTACACGCTTGGCTGCCTCGAGGAGCAGGCCTGTCCCCTGCCATTCGGCCAACAATCCAAGGTAGACCACAACCTGTCGCTCTGGCGGAATGCCCAGGCTCGCTCGCAGGGACGCCAATGCTTCGCGTGAGGCATTTGATTCAGAGGGACCTCCAGCCTGCGACTCCCTCGGTGCGAACGAATCCGAGTTCACGCAATCTGGAATGATGCTGATTTTATCGGGAGCACAGTGGAATTCGTTCCTGAGTAAATCGGCAGCGTGCTGCGAACTGGTGATGATGGCTGGCGGGAGTCTGACGATCCGGTCCTCAAGCCGGCGCAGCCAACGGTGCCAGCGCCCCCCTCGTGTTAGGAAGCGATGGTCTATCATCTCAGCTGTCAGGCTGCCCTGAAAGTCGAACACTAGCGGCGCCTTGAGCAACTTGCCCACAACGCTCCCGATGAGTGCACCCTCGTGCAGATGACCGTGCACGATATCGGGCTTGACCTGGAGAGCGACCTGTAGTGTGCGCAAAGAAAGCAAGACATCGAACACTACTTTGTGGCGAGACGATCCAACTTCATAGTGCGTACGCCACGGAATGGGCAGGGTCCGCCGTATGTCCAGGCCGGGTATATCGCGCCCCATGAAGTAGGTGCACACGGTTACTTGGTTGCCCAGTTTCTGCAGGATGCGTACCTCCTCCAGGATACGCACATGACATCCATAGTCAGCGAAAAACGAGGTGGGTGCGATCATCAGCACATTGTACGTGTGCCTTGAGGCCCCTTTAGGGCCGGACTTGCTTGGCGTGCGCTTCAAGGACTCACTCACCCCCTGGCTTGCGCTGCCGGAAGTTGTCGCCGAAGAGCATTTGCCGCATGCCAAAATCGCTGTAGTCTGTCGTGGAACCCTCAACTCCCTTTTTCGACCACTCTTCCCGCATTGCCGCCGCTGTCGCAAAGGCTCTCAGAAGGGATTCACGGTCTTGACTACCCACGTAATCACATAGCGCCGCCAACCTGGACTGGAGCGCTTCGAGCCAGCGCTGCAGGTTTGTCGCATTGTGAATGCACAGGTCTACGCGGTTCTCCGCATTGCCAGCTACAGGCTGCGTCATGGAAGCAAAATCGGCGCCCGACAGCTGCATCAGCTCACGGCGGGCAGGGCTCGCGCCTGTGACCATTTGCAGCGCCGTGGCCAAGAGCAGTGGCGCCTGTTCCAGCCCAGCAATCAGGCCATCGTGCTCGGCGGCGTCCAGGAAGTATGGAACCGCACCCATGGCCTCGACCCAGGCGGAAACCAACTGCAATGCATCAGGCGGCGTGTTTGTGGCTGGCGTCAGGCAGTAAACAGCTCCTGATAGGAGGTCAGCCGAAGGCTCCGCCGTCATAGCATGCTGACCCGACAATACCGGGTGCCCTCCCACAAAACGCGTGTTGTCAGGCAGCGCCTCACGCGCCCACGCCAGTACTGGAAGCTTCAGAGCGGCTGTATCCGTGATCACGCCGCCTGGCTTGAGGGTGGGCGCCACGGCCCTGAGCGTCTCCGCGATACCGGCCATTGGAATGCACAGCACAATCAGATCTGCGCCGCTGCAAGCGCTGATCAGATTCCATTCGGTGCGATCGACGCAGCCTGCCTTGAATGCGCGCTTGGCCGCTTCACTATCCTTGTCATGGCCGATGACCTCGAACTTGGTTTTGCTTTGCTTCGAACTCAGTCCGATGGAGCTACCGATCAGGCCCAGACCGACCACGGTCACGCGTATGCTCATTCCATACACCTCGTGCGACTAGTTCTGATCATCCGCTGCACGCAGCGCGGCCAACAACGCCTGACCCGGCGCATCCAGGTCAGTCTCGCGCGGCGGAGTGTGGTGCCAACGGATCAACGCCACTGCTTGTGCATCGGCTCCAACCTGCGCCGCCATTTGGGCACCGCGCACAGCGTGTTCCGCTTGAACAAAAAAGGGATAGCGCCAACTGCCTGGCTCCTCGCGCGCTATCCGCAATAGCAGACCAGGCGACAGCGACTGGAGCAGCACCGTAAGCACGCGGTGCCACAGACGTATGTTTCCTCCCATCTTGCCCGCGTCATGCAGCAGTGCGGCTTGGTCGAGGACGGGTTCAGAATACCCCATACGGTGCAGCGTGGCTAGGACGGCCAGAGCATGCCCCTGCTCCTGGGGAGACATGCGCCGGAAAAGCCTGTTCTGCTCAGGGTCGAAGCGCGCCGTCCAGGTCGCGTCCTGACAAAGCGAGCTCGAGTGGCCGGATGCCACTCTACGCGGGTGCACTGCTCTCAGGAACTGTCGCAGGCGGTAACCAGCGCGCAAGATTAGACACCGATCAGAAGCCGCGATAGAAACGAGATCGGTGGTCCCAGTAAGAGACCCAAAAGGCCCACGCGTGAGCCGATCAGAATCAAGAACATGAGGATGAAAGGTCCTTGCTGCTCGAGGGGCGCGAGACTGGCGGACAAACGATAACCCCAGGTACCGCGCGCACTTGCGAGAATGCCCTGCAGGACACCGTATCCGTCGAGGGGTGGCAGGGGAATAAGGTTGAAGACCGCCAGACCGATATTGGTCAGCGCCGCTATCAAGAGCAGTTCAGCCAGTGTGCCTGGCAGACGCACATGCAGGCGCAGGGGAAGTCCGAGCACCCCTGCTGTGATCAGATTGGCGAGCGGTCCGGCAAACGACACCAGCCCCATGCCGACACGGGGGCCGTGGCGCAGATTGCGCGGATTCACGGGTACGGGTTTGCCCCAGCCGAATCCCACGCGCGAAAGGATGGACATCAGCATCACAATTGTGCCCACTGGATCGAGGTGCACCAGAGGGTTTAGCGACACACGGCCAAGATACCTGGCCGTTGGGTCACCCATGCGATCGGCCATCCAGGCGTGGAAGAACTCATGTACGTCAATCGCGAGCAGAATGCTCAAGCCATAGGCGAGAAAGTATCTCAACACGAGGTTTCCCCTGCTATCTGTGCCTCTCCGGACGAGGCCGATGCGATTATAGCACAAAAGGCCTGCATGCAGAAACGCCCCGCCTGTTCAGGGTAGGAGGGTTTGAGCAGGCCTATTGCCCGGACCTACCTAGCCAGCAGGTTTTCTGTAGTCCTTGCTTCATGCTATAATGCGCGCGATGAGTTGCTCCGGAGGAGAGACATGCTTGAAGCGCTGTCCAATATCATCACGGCCTTTGGCTTGTCAGCGTCTGCAGGTCTGAATGCCTACATTCCGCTGCTGATCGTTGCCCTGCTGGCCCGCTTCACCCAGCTCGTGCATCTGAAGCCGCCGTTCGACGCCTTGACAAATGTATGGGTCATGCTCGTGCTAGCTGTCTTGGTCCTGATTGAAGCGCTGGTGGACAAGATACCTGCCGTCGATACCGTCAACGATATCATCCAGACCTTAGTTCGGCCTGCCGCTGGCGCCATCCTGTTTGCGGCCAGCACTGATGTGGTGACTGGCGTTCACCCGGTCCTGGCTTTGATCTGCGGCATTCTCGTGGCAGGCACAGTGCATGTGGCCAAGTCCACTGCCCGGCCCGTGATCACCGTGGCGACCGCGGGCGTGGGCGACCCCGTGGTCAGCACGGCGGAGGACGTCACCTCTGCTGTTGTCTCGATCCTGTCCATTCTCATACCAGCCTTGGCTTTGGTTTGCATCATAGTTGGCGTCTTCATGATCGTGCGAGCGCTGCGAAGCAGGCGAGCTCGAACCTGATCGCGGAGACGACGTGCAGACAGCTCAGGTTAGTCAGCGTCTAAGTGCCCTTCCAGCCAAGTCCGGAGTGTACCTCATGAAGGACTGCTATGGGCACGTGATCTACGTAGGCAAGGCCGTAAACCTGCGCAGCCGCGTTCGCTCCTACTTCCATGCCTCCAACGATCAAGCGCCCAAAGTGCAGCGCATGGTGGAGCACATTGCCGACCTGGAGTTCATCGTTACTGGCTCCGAGTTGGAAGCGCTGATCCTCGAGTGCAACCTCATCAAAAAGCACCGCCCACAATACAACGTGCGGCTCAAGGACGACAAGCACTATCCCTACCTGAAGATCACGCTGCAGGAGGACTTTCCGCGCATCTTCACTGTGCGTCGAATGCAGGACGACGGCGCACGCTACTTTGGACCGTACACCTCGTCCAAGGCGGTGCACCAGACGCTGGAAATGCTGCGCAAGTTGTTCCCCTATCTGACCTGCAAGCGGGAAATCACGGGCAAGGATACGCGCCCTTGCCTCTACTACCACATCGGCCGTTGCGTGGGACCTTGCATTGGAGCCGTCTCGCGTGAAGAGTATCGCAGCCTCATCCAGCAGGTAGTGCTGTTCCTGGAGGGCAAACAGGAGCGCATCGTGAATGACCTGCGAAGCAAGATGGAACAGGCTGCCGAAGGGATGCAGTTCGAGCGGGCAGCGGCTCTGCGCGACCAAATCCAAGCCTTGCAACAGGTCATCGAGCGACAGAGAATCGTCTCTGCATCCCACACTGATCAGGATGTGATCGCCTTCGCCCGTGAGGACGGGCAGGTGTGCGTGCAGGCGTTCTTCATTCGCAGCGGCAAGTTGATCGGACGGGAGTACTTTGTGCTGGCGGGCACTCAGGATGAGGACAACCAGCAGGTCATGACCTCGTTCGTCAAGCAGTTCTACGATGAGGCGGCCTATATTCCTTCGGATATTCTCGTACAGTACGACGTGGATGAAGGCATGGTGATTGAAGAATGGCTGCGTCAGAAGCGCGGCACCAAGGTTGCGATCCGTGTGCCGCGTCGCGGCCAGGGGCACGAGCTGGTGCGCTTGGTGGCAGACAACGCCGCGGAGACGCTAACCCATCTGCGGTTGCAGTGGCAAGCGGACGAAGCACGGCAGGTCAAGGCGCTGGATGATCTGCAGAAACATCTCCACCTTGAACGCGCTCCCGCACGCATTGAATGCTATGATATCTCCAACATTCAAGGCCAGTTGGCCACAGGCAGCATGGTGGTATTCGCCAAGGGAGTCGCGCGCAAGAGCGATTACCGGCGCTTTCGTATCAAGAGCGTCGAGGGTGCCGACGACTATGCCATGCTGCAAGAGGTCCTGAAAAGACGGTTCAAGCGGGCACGCTCGTGCGACGTCCAGGGCCGCGCCGTATCGGGTGCCCAACAGGAAGAGGCTTCTTATGAGAAGAATCTGTGGCGTGTGCTACCGGACCTGCTGATCGTAGATGGCGGCAAGGGGCAGTTGCGCGCAGCCACCGAAGCTCTGGCCGCTTTGGATGTGCACAACGTGCCCACCATCAGCTTCGCCAAGCAGCGCGAGGAAGTATTCGTGCCCGGGCACCCCGACCCGGTCCTCCTCCCGCGCGACTCGGAGGGCTTGTACCTGTTGCAGCGCATTCGTGACGAGGCGCACCGCTTTGCCATTGGCTACCATCGTCGACTAAGGGAGAAGACTGGTATGAAATCGCGCCTGGATGACGTGCCAGGCATCGGCCCCAGGCGCCGTCAAGCTTTGCTCAAGCATTTCGGGTCTCTGGAAGCGATACGCGCAGCATCGCTCGAGGAGTTGAGCACGGTTACGCACATGACCAAGGCAGCAGCCCAGGCACTGAAAGAGCGCCTCTAGCTATCCTGCGTCCTGGAGCACTTGGTGCTTCTTTCGCGATTGGCTATACTACGTCGAAGCTTGGGATCGCACCACTTTTTCGAGGAGGGCAGAGATGGATAGATGGCTGTTCAATCCACTGCGATTGGGAGTGAAGGACGGCAAGGAAGTGGCCAAGGCTGCTGAATCGCCAGCCCCCCTGACCTTGGGGCGGCAAGTGATTTTCTATCTCACCGTGGTCTTTGGCAACGTCGCCAGCAGTTTCCTCGAAGCCTACAAAGTCGGGCAATTGTGGCGCCCCAACATCACGGCCATTATCTTTGCGTTTGTCGTGGGATTCATCCTGCTTCCCGGTGCGGTGGACCAGAGCAAGTTGAATGGCCAAAAGGAAGAGCTGGTGCAGTACGCCATGGTCTTCACCTACGGCATGGGCGGCCAGACCCTGGTCAGCGCCGCGATCAGGGCGGC
>CAYZKS010000009.1:11366-41218 GCA_964478725.1 uncultured Anaerolineales bacterium | reverse complement strand
CCTCGCCGATGAGCTTGAGCGTCTGGCCGCGGTATGGCTTCGACACCTCTTCCAGGGACCAGGCGGTCGTGGGCGGGCTCGTGGCTGCCGGACCTGTGGTGGGTGCCACAACTGCCTTCGTGGGCACTGCGGTTGGCACTGGAACCGGCGTCGGAGTTGCTGCGGGCGCGCAGCTGCTCAGAAACACCGCCACAACTACCAGCAGGACCAACATGTGCGATAGCCTGTTCTTCATGTTCTCCTCTCCTCCTGAGATAGAAATAGGTTACGTCAGCGGAACCTCTCTGCTTCTGGACTGCTCTACTCACCACCTCCTTTTCTTGCCGTCGACCAATGCCAATCTACGATGAGACTGAAGTACGACAACCGGATGTGCGCAGCATCTGCGCGGGTGCGCAATCCTCTCCGGTGTATGAGGAGCGTTCTAGGGTATCGTGGCTGTCATTCTTAGGTGCGCCTCGCCGGGCACTGGAGCTGGCCACCCAGAGAGACGCATGGCGGAAAAACAGCCGACACGGTTGTGGAGCTCGGGGGAATAGGAAACAGGGGATTTCAATCCGCGCCCAGGTGACTGGGGAATGCGTTCTTGGTACGCGTGTGTCGCCCCAACACCTGGCTTCGACATGCCGACGCCAGGGCATGCCAATGATGGGCGAGCCAGGACCATGCCTATGGGTGTGATGCCGCTGTCCATGATGTGCTTCTTCGTCGCAGCGCCTCTTCTCTTAGAGGACGATCTGATCCGCAGCGCAGTTCTGCGCTGCCCAAGCGTGATACCGTCGATGCTCTCAACGCGACAATCGCACGTGACTGCTTTGCGGACAGAAACCAGAAATGCTAACTTCGGCGAAATACGGTAAAGCTGCAGAAATCCGCTACATAGTACTCGTACGACAGGAGCACTGGCCGCTGGTCCCGGTCGTAATCCAGTTGCTCCAGATACAGCATGACCGATTCAGATGGTAAATGCAGATGGAGTTGTCTGAGAAGACGCGCGTCTGCCTTGATCGGCCGAAGCTTGGCAATGCCGTGGTCGATGCTGATGTGCAGCTCATCAGCAAACACGCGATAGATGGACGATTTCTGCTCCAGGACAGCCTTGAGCGCTTGAAGACCCAGTGGACGTGCAGTGCGCTGCAGCAGTGCGGCTGGGAAGACGTCGATGGAGGCGACCACCGCTTTCCCTTCAGCGGTCCGTGTTCTGCGAATCTCGACTAGGGGGCTGGCTACGGGGACATCCAGTTCCTGTGCCAGATAGTCGTCGGCGGCAATCAGCTTGACCTCTATGTCTCTGCAGCCTGGCGCCAAGCCCTGTGACTGGATCAGTTCTGTGACGCCGCCATTGATGTCGAGACGGTTCTCCAGGACTGGTTTCTCAGTGACGAACGTCCCAATGCCCTGCCGTCGCCATACCAACCCCTGTTGCTGAAGCAAGTGTAGGGCGGCACGCAGTGTGCCCCGACTGACGCCCATCATCTGGGCCAGCTCCAGTTCATTAGGAAGCCGTGAGCCAGCCGGCAGTCTACCCTCGCTAACCATGGAGCGGATGCGACTGGCCGCCACAAGCGGCATTGGTCCATGCGAGATTGGTTCAGTTTCGACGAAGGTTGAGGCTAAGCTAGAACGCTCGTTCACGTTCCTCCATACCTCATGTGTGTTGTCTATTGTCTAACAACCTACCTTCAATGACATCATAGCACACAAAGCTCCTTTTGTCAATGCCCAATGGTCACAGGTACAATATGGCGGTTGGTCTGGGCGCTTGCGGCTCTATCACCTCGCCTTGTGTCTTCCTGGACTGCCTAATTGCGGTCGCTTGCGCGGGATGGAACAGATGGATTCCGAAAGGTTGCAGGATGATTCGTCGACTCGATCGCCCTAGTCGCATACTGCTGGTGCTTATCCTGTTGGCCATGCTTACGCTCGCGACGCTGGGCATTTGGCGTTGGGTGTCGGGCCGGGGGGGCCCTGCCCTGGGACCGGAGGAACTGCAGCTTGACGCACTGGTCGTGTTGCAGCAGGGAGATGCCGCGTCCGTGCGCCAAGCCACGGAATGGATCGCAGCACAGGGGGGCCAGGTATACAACCACTTTCCACCACTTGTATTGCTCGCGACCATCCCACCAGCAGCCGACGCTCAACTCACGGGCCAGGCAGGCATTGTGGCCATCCACCGTAGACCGCTCTCTGGAACGGAGCTGGGCGTAGCAGCCGGTGGCGAGCTGGCTGCCCAGGTGTGGAGCAACATGCTGCGTCGCAACTTCCGCAGTATCCTGACCAGCAGCACGCCTCCCCGGCAATTGGCGGATGAGTTCGCGTTTGTGCCCCCTGAGAAGCTACGCGAGGTTTCGTCCACAGAGGCGTCCGGAGCGCCGGCCAAGGATCAGACCTCCGAGTTCCTGTTCGGGTCTGTTCGACTGGAGGTCTTCCTGCTGGAGAGCAACGGTCAGCAGGACGTGAATCGCGAGGATTGGAGCGTCGCCCAGCGTGACAAGGTGGCCGAGGAAGTAGTGTCTGGCGCCAATTGGTGGCTGAAAACAGCCACAACGGGTGGTCAGCCGCCGTCTCATGTGGCCTTTACCTTTGCCTTTCATGACCCCTGGAGCTCTCCTGATGTGGTAGCCACGCGCTATGAGCCCATCAATCGCCCATGGCAGGACATCTCCCTGGCAATCGCGGAAGTGATGGGCAACGCGGGTTACCGTGATGGCAATTGGATTACGGCCCTGCGCAGTTATCTGAACGACAAGCGCCACGCTCACGATAATGACTGGGCTGTCGCAGTGTTTGTGGTGAACAGCGCCAGCGACCCCGATGGAGCGTTCTCGGACCGGGCCTTTGCCTTCAGTTATCTCAATGGCCCCTGTTTTGTTCTGACCTATGACTGCTCGGGGTGGGGCACAGAGTCGATGGAGATCGTGGTAGCGCACGAGCTGGCCCACGCGTTTGGGGCACTGGACGAGTATGCGGGATCGCCATTTGAGCCCACCGACACGGCCGGCTACCTCAACGTGGTCAACAGCAATGCGGAAAACGGCGATGCCACCGAAGACTCGATCATGCGTGGCCCGGCATCGCTCCTGCGCGCTTACCGTGGCAATCTGGCATCCACTCCAGTGCGGGGCATGCTAGGTTGGCGCGACTCGGATGGCGATGGCTGGTACGATGTCGCTGGCAGTGTGTTCAACGAGCTTGTGGCGCCCGCCTCCAACCTGGTGCGCGACACCAAAGTGGAATACGACTCGCCACAACAGCGTGCTTGGATCGAGCCCTGGCGCTATCAGGGGCTGTCGCGCTGGACCAACTCCACCGGGATCAGCCATGTTCCCGTGTCCATCAGCTCAATACACGAGGTAGTGCACCGTTTGGATGACGGACCCTGGCAGACGACGCGGCCCCAAGATGGCGCCTTTGATGGCAACAGCGAGGGCTATGCGTTTAGCGTTGAGGGGCTGACCGCAGGCGACCATACTGTCGACACATCGGTGGTCAACCCTTGGCAAGGCAAGGTGGCGATGAAGCGCGATACGCTTCAGGTTGTGCTAGAAGGCACTCCCTCACCTTCGCCCACACTGGTCCTTGTGCCAAGTACTCCGGAGCCTTCACTTACCGCCACGCCCGTGCTGAGCACGCCTGAACCTATTCGTACCGAGACGCCAATGCCGAGCACGCCCGAGCCCACCCACACCGAGACGCGCGTGCCGGCCACACCCAGTCCGACGATCGAGGCGCTGCCATCGCCCTCTGCCACGCCGTCGCCCACAGTGACGGTCACGCCCCGGCCCGTCGAGAGCACTACGCTCACTTTGCAGAACGGGCTTTGGGACTACTCCGGATGCACGGACACCTGTATCAGCGCTGAAGTGCCCGACCACCAGTTCGGTTCAGCCAGCCTGAAGGTGGGAGTCAGGCAGAAACTGGCCACGCTTGTCCAGTTCGACCTGACGAGCATTCCCGCCGACGCCGTGGTGGAGTCTGCCTGGCTTAGTCTGTTCGGCTATGGTCGCGAGGGGCGCGGTGACTTTGACATTGAAGTTTACCGCGTGACCCGGGGGTGGAAGGAGTCAGAGGCGACTTGGAGGCTTGCTGCGCTGAGGCAACCCTGGGCGCAACTCGGTTGCGAAGGCGCTCCGGATGACCGCGCCCAAATGCCTAGCGGATACGTAATCGTGGGTAGGGTGGGCTGGTACACGTGGGATGTTGGCGATGATGTGCAGCGCATGATCGCTCAACCCGAGCGGAATGTCGGTTGGTTGCTCAAACAGAGCACGATGTACTTCGGATCGCTCTCGATGTGTTCTTCCGAGCATGGCCTGGCCATCCTGCGTCCGAAGCTCTTGATCACCTACCACTTGCCGTAAGCGATACTCTGCCTGGGGAGGAAGCGTTGAAGATAGCATTCATGGGCGCGGCGCAGAGTGTGACGGGATCCATGCACCTCTTGGAGGTCGATGGCGCCAAGGTGCTGCTGGAGTGTGGCTTGTTCCAGGGCCGACGCCAGGAGAGCTACGAGCGCAACCGCAACCTGCCCTTCGATGCACGCGAGGTGCAGGCCATGGTGCTCTCGCACGCCCATATTGACCATAGCGGCAACATCCCGAACCTGGTACGCAGCGGCTTCGATGGGCACATCTACGCCACTTCTGCCACGCGTGATCTGTGTGTGGCCATGCTGATGGATTCGGCCCACATTCAGGAGAGCGACGCCGCTTATGTGAGCAAGAAGCGCCGCAAACGCGGCTTGCCGCCCGTGGAACCTCTGTATACCAGCGCGCAGGCACGGGCGAGCCTGAGGCACTTTGTTAGTATGGAATACGACCGCACCATGCAAGTGGTTCCCGGGGCGCGCCTCACCTTCCAGGATGCCGGGCACATTCTGGGGTCCGCCGTTGTGCTCGTGGACGTGACGGAGAATGGGCGCAGCTTCCGGCTGTGCTTTACGGGTGATCTGGGCCGCTCCGGCATGCCCATCCTGCGCGATCCCGAACCGGTGCACGATGTCGACTACTTGATCACCGAATCCACCTATGGCAACCGCAGGCACGCAAGTCTGGCTGAAGCCGCTGGCCAGTTGTGTGACGTTGTGCGCGAGACCCACAAGCGCGGCGGCAAGGTGATCATTCCCGCCTTTGCCGTCGGGCGCACGCAGGAAATCATCTATGACCTGCACAAGCTGATTGAGGGGGGGTGCCTGCCGAGCATTCCGGTCTACGTGGACAGCCCGTTGGCAGTGAACGTCACAGAGATCTTCCGCCTGCATCCAGAGTGCTATGATGCTGAAATGACCGAGCTGCTGCAGGAACGCAACGACCCCTTTGGCTTCCATCGACTGCACTATACGCGTTCGGTAGAAGAGTCCAAGGCTCTAAACATCATGCCGGAGCCTTGCATCATTATCAGCGCCTCGGGCATGTGCGAAGCGGGCCGCATCCTGCACCATTTGAAGAACCACATCGGCAACCCGGCAAACACGGTCTTGTTCGTGGGCTATCAGGCCGAAAACACGCTGGGACGCAAGATCTTGACGGGCTGGAAGCGCGTGCCGATTTTTGGAGAGGAGTGGGACGTGCGCGCGCAGATCGAATCCATCGACGGTTATAGCGCACACGCGGATCGCCAAGAGACCTTGAACTACCTCCGGCAGATCGTAGACGAAGGGCGAGTGAGGCGTGTGTTCTGCGTTCACGGCGACTCTGACGCGAGCCAGGCTCTGGCTCAAGCCCTGCGCGACCTGGGCGCAAAGGATGTATTGGTGCCTGAATGGAAACAAGAGGTGGAGATTGGAGTCTGATGTTGCCCGTTCCTGACAGCGCAGATCATCTCGGAAATGGCCTGATTCAGGTGGATCTGCACGTGCATACTAAGCATTCCTCTGATGCGCTGACCAGTCTGGAAGAGGTCATCGAGGCGGTGCAGCGCCGTGGATTGGCTGGCGTGGCCATCACAGATCACAATTCCATCGCCGGAGCGCTCGAGTTGCAGCGTATGGCTCCTTTCACGGTGATTGTGGGCGAGGAGATCATGACCACCAAGGGAGAGATTATCGGCCTCTTCCTGCAAGAACACATTCGCCCAGGCCAGACGCCTGCAGAGACCATTGCCTGCATCCGTGAGCAGAGCGGGGTGGTGTACATTCCGCACCCGTTTGATGCTTATCGTGATTCCAGGTTGTGCGAGCATGTCCTAATGGAGGTGATTGATGAGGTTGATGCGCTGGAAGTCCTGAATGCTCGCGTGACGTTGCCCGCACACAACGAGCGCGCCAGGGACCTGGCGCAGATGCACCATCTGCTGGGCGGAGCCGGCAGCGATGCCCACACGCCCTTTGAGATCGGGCAAGCCTACGTCGAGATGCAGCCCTTTGCAGACAAACCTGGTTTCCTGCGCAGTCTGGCCAGTGGCCACATCGGTGGCAGTTTGAGCTTGCCTCATGTACACCTCTTCTCGACTTGGGCCAAGCTTCAGAAACGGGGAGGCGCGTAGCATGTCGGCTACCACGCTGTGGGGTGTTTCCGTCCTAGCGGCCTTGTTGCCCACCTGCGTGTATGTGCTGATCCTGTGGTGGCTTGACCACTATGAGAAGGAGCCGCGTGGCCTATTGCTGGTGGCCTTTTTCTGGGGAGCCGTGCCTGCAGCGGTGCTCTCGATCATCGCCGAGCACTCGCTTTCACAGCCCCTGGCTGTTTTGGGCGAGTCGGCGGCCGGGTGGGTGTCCAGCACAGTCACGGCCCCCGTTGTTGAGGAGATCACCAAGGGCCTGGCCGTGTTGCTGCTCTTTGTGTTGGCGCGCAACGAGTTTGATGGCGTCCTGGATGGCATCATCTATGGCGCCACCATCGGCTTTGGCTTTGCCATGACGGAGAATGTGATCTACTTTGTGCATAGCTTCGAAAAGGGCGGCGCGGGCATGCTAACGATGGTGATCTTCCTGCGCGCCTTTATCTTTGGCATGAACCATGCCCTTTTCACCTCGGTGTTTGGGGCAGCCCTGGGTCATGCCCGCACGTTGAAGCGCGGCGCCCGCCGCTGGGCGCTTCCCTTGTTGGGCCTGTTGGGCGGCATAGTCCTGCACGGCGTGCACAATCTCTTTGCTGGACTCTCTGGCCGGATGTGCTTCAGCGTATTGCTCAGCGTAGCCAGCGATTGGGGCGGTGTGCTGGTGATCCTGGTGGTGATGTGGCTTGCCTGGCGACAGGAGCAGCGTTGGATTGAGATCAACCTGCGGCCTGAAGTGGAGAGCGGCCTGCTGAGCATGGATGAGTACCTCGTGCTCAGCTCGTATGGCAAGCGCGCGTCAGCCTGGTGGCAGGCGTTCAATCACAATGGGCTGGCGTCAGCACGCCGTCTGACGCGCTTCACCCAGTTGGCCACAGAACTGGCGTTCAAGCTGGAGCAGGGTGATCAGAAGCGAGCCGACAAGCTAAGAGCGGCGATTGTGGAAATGCGGCGGGTTTAGGGAGCCCACGCCAGCCACGGGAGGGCGACGCATGCGAATCGCAGTGCTGAGTGACATCCATGACCATCTCGAGCACCTTCAGAAGGTCCTGACGCAGATTGAGCAGGCCGAAGCCGTGTTGTGCTGTGGCGATTTCTGTGCCCCGTTTACGTTGAAGGCACTGGCGGAGGGCTTCCGGGCGCCTGTGCACGCGGTATTCGGCAACAACGATGGCGATGTGTTTCTGATGCTGATGATTGCGCAGCAGGTAGGCAACGTGCGTTTCTACAAGCCCGTGGCCAACCTCGAGCTGGGCGGTAAGCGCATTGCCGTCGCGCACTATCCGGAAGTGGGCGAGGCGCTTGCACTGTCGGGGAAGTTTGACGCTGTGTTCAGCGGCCACAACCACATCGCGCACGTCAAGACTCTTGGTGCAACGCTGTGGGGCAACCCAGGTGAAGTGATGGGCCGCTTTGGCAAAGCCACCTTCGGGCTGTATGACACAACAGGCAATACTTTCGAGATCCATGAGGCAATGTAGGCTGTTCCAGGCTGTGCCCGGCCTGTCTCGCTTGGATGCAGGAGCGCGCTTCCGGCCGGAAGCGCGCTCCGGTCTGTCAGGATCTTGCAGGCCCATGCAGCGCCGTGTGAGCCGCGACGGGCTCAGTCAAAGGTCACTACCTCTTTGCCCTGCAGTTTGTCCAGAATCTTGGCGGCGATCAACTCCATGTGAGAGTTGTACTTGACAAAGTCCAGGTTGTCTGATGGCACCGTCAGCACTGGACAGAGCGCGAAGCGATCGATCCATTCTTCGTAAAGAACGTTGAGCTGCTCCAAATACTGGGGGGCCACGGATTGCTCGTAGTCTCGCCCGCGCATTCGGATGCGTTTCAGCAGCGTAGGCACAGAAGCCCGCAGGTAGATCACCAGGTCCGGCGGGGGCAGGAACATGGCCATGGCTTCATATAGGCCGCGGTAGGTGCGATAGTCGCGCTCGCTCATGTGCGCCTGGCGGTACAGGTTCTCGGCAAAGATCTCGGCGTCCTCGTAGACGCTGCGGTCCTGCACGACTGTGCCCGGACGGTCCAGGATGGCGTGATGGTGCCGTAGGCGGCGCGAAAGGAAGAACACCTGGGAATGAAAACTCCACTGGCGCATGTCGTGGTAAAAGTCGGCCAAGTAGGGGTTGTCATCCACCGCTTCGAAGAAGGCTTCCCAACCCAGTCTCTCTGTTAGCAGCGATGTCAAGGTGGACTTGCCCACGCCGATGTTGCCTGCGATGGCGATGAACTGCTTCATGCTTGCCCCCTGTTCGAGATCGCGCTCTCTTCCTGGATGCGGGACACAAAGGCCTCCTCCAGGCTAACGCCCAAGTCGTTGGCCAGACGCAACAGGCAGGCCAGCACTTCAGCCAGTTCCTTCTGCAGGGCGACGATGCGTTGCTGTAGAGCGCGCTCCTGTGCTTCGGCACGGTTACCTGCCTGCTCTACCAGATGCTGCTGCACGGACCACACCCGGCCCAGCTCGCCGGCCAGGCCCCCCAGCACCTGTTGCAGC
The DNA here is from genome assembly GCA_964478725.1 of uncultured Anaerolineales bacterium. Lineage (GTDB taxonomy): Bacteria > Chloroflexota > Anaerolineae > UBA2200 > UBA2200 > CAYZKS01. The sequence goes on along the minus strand of CAYZKS010000009.1, from coordinate 32,226 downwards.
CCGATGAAATCGCGGTACACGTCACCCTCTAGTCCGGTGGCTACGTCGGACGCCCGATTCCACTGCTGCAAGTCGCTCAGCCGCCGCCGGCTGGCTACAATCGCTTGAGCCTGCTCTGGCGCAGGCGTCTCCAGCAACGGACGCTGGTGCGTACCTGTGCCGAGTGCCGACCTGATGCGTTCTCTAACGTAGGCCAGGTCCTTCGGGTTGCGCACGATGTTCAGGTTGGTGGAGTCAATGGTTAGCACCGGCGACTGGTCGTAGCTGGCGAAGAACTGCTCGTATGCCTGCCCCAAGTCGGCCAGGTACTGTCGCGACATAGCCCGCTCGTAGGTGCGGTCGCGCAGAGCGATGCGCTCCATCAGGGCCTCGAGTTCGGCCCTCAAGTACACCACGAGATCCGGGACGGGGATCTTCTCTGCGAGCACCCTGTGCAGCTTGTCGTAGACCGCCAGCTCGTCATTCGATAGGTTCAGCTTGGCAAAAAGCTGGTCTTTGGCGAAGGTGTAGTCACTGATCAAAGATGAATGCTGCAACACACGCTCGATCACGGCATGCTGTTGGCGGTAGCGGCTGAGCAGGAAGAATATCTGGGTCTGAAAGGCATACCTCTGCCGATCGGCATAAAAGTCGCTGAGGAAGGGGTTCTCTTCAAAAACCTCAAGCAGGAGCTCTGCCTCGAACTCCTTCTGCATCAGCCGGGCCAGGGTCGTCTTGCCCACACCGATGGGGCCCTCGATGGCTACGTAGAACCTGTCTGCCACGCGCGCCTCCTGTGCGTCGAGCTACCGATAGCATAGGCGCGCCGGCGCGAATTGTCAAGACGCCAACCCTGACAGTTGGCTGTTGCGCAACCTTGTGTGCTAGAATGCGTATAGGAAGTGACAGGAGAACGGCGCCATGGACCAAGAGAGGCTGTGGGTTGCACAGACTCTGCGCGGCGATCAGAGTGCCTTCGCCCGCTTGGTGGAACTCTACAAGAATCCCATCTACAACCTCTGCTATCGCATGCTCGGCAATGCCACCGAGGCTGAGGATGCTGCACAGGAGACCTTTGTGCGCATCTACATGCATCTGCAGGCGTACGATCCGCAGAAAAAACTCTCGTCCTGGGTGCTTGCGGTGGCTTCGCACTATTGCGTCGATCGCCTGAGGCGACGCCGCTTGACGTGGCTCTCGTTGGACGAAGAGCCTGAGCTAGAGCCACCTGCTGCAAACGTCGTGCACCCCGAGGATGTGGTGCTGCAGAACGAGTCGTCGGCAGAAGTTCAGAGATGGCTAAAGGCCTTGCCTGTTGAGTACCGCCTGGTGATCACGCTGCGCTATTGGCAGGACCTCTCCTATGCAGAGATCGCGCAGGCGACTGGAGCATCTGAGAGCGCAGTGAAATCCAAGCTCCATCGTGCGCGATGCATGCTGGCCCAGCAGGTTATGGCGCAGGGCAAGCGCGAACTGCAGTCGGATTGTAGGGTGTCGGCGGAAAGGACGGTGCTGAATCATGCAGCCCTGTGATTATACGGAGAGAATGTCGCTGAGCCTGGATGGACTTCTCAGCGAGTCCGAGGAGGCCGGGTTGCAGGCTCATCTGGCGGGATGCGAGTCCTGTCGCAGGCAATGGGAAGCGATGTGCTGGGTTTCCTCTGCGCTGCGGGCCGAGCCTGCGGTCAGCCCAGCGCCGGACCTGACTCTGCGCGTGACAGCGCGTATCGCGCAGCGGGAGGCACGTCGCCAGCGTGTACGTGGTAGCGTGCGACTACTGTCCGGGGCGCTCGGCCTGTGGGCTTCGGCGGGCCTGGCTTCGATAGTGGTGCTTTTGCTGCTATGGCAGCCGCCCTGGTATGTGTTGCTGCTCAACGTTCTGCTTCCTGTGACCAGAGTGGTTCTGTCCACGCTGGCCGTCTTGGGAAACGCCCTGCTTTCGGTCCTGAGAGCGTTGTCGAGGGAGCCGCTGATTCCGCTTCTGGCGCTCTACGCAGCAGTCGCGGTAGTCTGTACAAGGTTGTGGATGCGCGTCGTGTCCACCCGCTGGGGCTTGGCGGTCCGGGCGGATGAGTAGGTACAAGGTGTTTGGAGGTGTTTGTATGAGGCTTTTCAGAAACAGCTTGCTAGCGCTGCTGCTGTTTGCCTGCCTCTCCTTGCCGGTACTGGCTGATGATGGGCAGGGTCAGGTGGTCTATCCCGGCGGCAGCCTCGTGGTAGAGTCAGGAGACGTAGTCCGTGACGATGTAGTGGCACTGGGCGGCTCTTTGGATGTGCGCGAAGGAGGCCGCGTCGATGGGGACGTGACCTTGCTGGGCGGCAGTGCCAAAGTGGATGGGCAGGTTGACGGCAACCTGGTAGTGATAGGCGGCAGTCTGGACCTGGGGGCGCATGCCGTGGTGGATGGAGACCTGGTCACCCTGGGAGGGACTACCACCAAATCAGCGCAGGCCACGGTGCGGGGACAGACGACTGAGGGGTTGCGTGGCAGGTTCCCGGACATCGAGATCCGTCGCCTTGTGCCGCCCCCAGCGCAATGGACAGACCCTTGGCGTTGGGGGGAGGGCGGCTCTGCAGGCTGGTTTGGCCGATGGCTGCAGGTTCTTGTCAGTACCATGGGCATGATGGCGCTCGGTCTGCTGCTGGTTTCCGTGTTGCCAAAGCAGACGTCTCTGATCGTGGAGACCGTGGAGCAATCGCCGGTAGTGAGTTTCGGGGTAGGCCTGCTTACGATGATCGTGCTTCCCATGGTGCTGATCCTGCTGGTTGTGATCTGCATTGGCATCCCGATAGCAGTCTTGCTGGCTATGGCAGCAGTGGCGGCTGGGGCATACGGTTGGGTTGCCGTGGGTGTAGCGTCTGGACAACGCCTGCTAGTGGCGCTCAGGTCACCGTCCGGGCCTGCGCTGGGCGCGATCGTAGGCGTGGGCTTGCTTTCGCTATTCTCGGCGGTGCCATGCTTGGGATGGCTGCTCGGACTGATCGCGGCCGCGATGGGGCTGGGCGCCGTTGTGTTGACGCGCTTTGGGACACTGCGTTATGCACACGGACGTGAGGGTCTCGCGGTCATGCCAAGCGCGACTGGCCCCACCCTCTCTGATGGGACTGCGCCGAGCTGGGAGCAGGAGGCGGGGCCAAGCGAACCGAATCAGGCAGCGCCTGTGGCATCGGCGGAGGATTCTGCTGCGCCACAGGAGTCGGCGCAGGGGCAACCCTAGCAAACACCGTCCTCATGCCCGCAGCGATTGACTGTGGAGCAAGGGTGCCCCGCCTGGGTAGAGGTGGGGCACTCTTTTTCTGGTCCAGCCAGCGCTGCGCACAACTGCGCACTCCGCAAGGGCCTTGTCTGCCAACATTGCGAAATTGTCATAAAGAGGGGGTCTGGTTTTCATCTTCTTTTCAGCCATCTGAGATAGACTGTCTTTGAGATGTCGCACAAGAGGTCCCGGGTCATCGTCTGGCTGAAGGACTGGCTGTTCGTGGGGGCAATTATCAGCGCAGTTCTGCTATCCGTCTGCGCCCTGAATCCGGGGCATCCTCTGGCAGAGTCAGCACGGCGTGCTGCCCTTTACATTGCAGCGCTGTGCGTGTTCAGCAGAATCGTCCTCTTCTTCATCGCTCGGCGCCCAGCCGACTAGCTGCGCTCGGACGCCGATTGGCGCCAGCTAGGGCAGGGTCAGGACCTCAGGCTCCCCATCGGTTACCGCGATAGTATGTTCAAAGTGGGCGCACAGACTGTGATCCTTGGTGGCAACGGTCCAGCCATCGCGCTTGACGTAGACCGGGTACGCGCCGGCGATTAGCATGGGTTCAATCGCGAAGGTCATGCCTGCGCGCAAGAGCACGCCTGTGCGGCGTTTGCCCCAGTTGGGGATCTGGGGGTCTTCGTGCATGTGGCGGCCCACACCGTGGCCCGTGTACTCGCGTACTACCTCGTAGCCTTGGCTCGAGGCGAATTCCTGGATGGTAGCCGAGACATCGCCCATGCGATTCCCCGCACGGCAGGTGAGAATGGCTCTTGAAAGGGCCTCCTCTGTCGCCCGAATCAATCTTGCAGCTTCGGGCGAGATCTGACCTATGCCCATGGTGAAGGCAGCATCACCGACGAACCCTTTTAGACTGCATCCGCAGTCTATGCTGAGGACGTCGCCTTCTCTCAAGACGCGGCGGCGGTTAGGTATGCCGTGTACCAGCTCATCGTTGATACTCGCGTTGATGGTGGCCGGGTAGGGGAGGTTGTCATAGCTCGGGTTAGGATAGCCCAGGAAGATGGGGACGGCATTGTGTGAGCGGATCCAGTCCTCGGCAATGGCGTCGAGTTCGCCGGTCGTCACGCCGGGGCGCACGGCGCGACGGACGGCCTCCAATGCTTGGGCGTTGACGCGCCCAGCTTCGCGCATGAGCGCGATCTCGTCTTGCGTCTTGATAATGATAGCCATTGAGCGGGCCTCCCTGATGGCGCGGGCTACGGTCGTACCTCGTAAGGCCGTTGTAGTATAGCGCTACTTGTATGCGAGGTCAATCGGTGGCGTGGACGAACACCGGACCGTCTGTGCGCGCCCGTGGCCATGTAGGCCAGATCCGATCGATGGCTTGGCAACCCGGTAGTGCGCTGCCGAGAGGTGCAACTAGCAGGTAACTGATTGACAACTCATCTGCCAGGTGCTATACTAACTGCGCTGCAAGCACGGCGGGCAGCGAGCCTACATCGCGGAGGAATGGCTGCAAATGAAGAACATCTGTGTCATCGGCGTTGGCTACGTCGGATTGGTGACGGGAGCTTGTCTGGCTGATCTGGGCAATCACGTTCGCTGCGTCAACCGCAGCCCAGAGAAGGCTGCCAATCTGAAGAAGGGCATCCTTCCTATCTACGAACCGGGCCTGGAAGAAATCGTGCGCAGAAACTATGAGGCCGGTCGTCTCGATTTCACGACTTCCTATGACGGGGGCCTGGAAGGCGCCGAGTTTGTGTTCGTGGCGGTGGGCACTCCTTCTGGTACAGAGGGCGAGGCCGATCTGTCACACGTGACGGCCGCTGCCGAGGAGATCGCCAAACGTCTGGTCCAGCCGGTGATCATCGTCAATAAGAGCACAGTTCCGATTGGCACCGGCGATTGGGTAGCAGATGTCGTGAACACCCACAAGATCAAGGATGTTGAGTTCTCTGTGGTCTCCAATCCCGAGTTCCTGCGAGAGGGTTCGGCAGTCTACGATTTCATGAACCCAGATCGGATTGTTCTTGGCTCCACCAACCGCCAGGCTGCGGAAAAGGTGGCTGAGCTTTACACGCCCCTGCAAGCCACCACGATTATCACGGACCTGCGCACGGCGGAGATGATCAAGTACGCCTCCAACTGCTTCCTGGCGACCAAGATCTCTTTTGTCAACGAGATGGCCAACATCTGCGAGGCGCTGGGCGCTGATGTGCTGGAAGTGGCGCGTGGCATGGGAAGTGACAAGCGTATCGGCCCGGCCTTCCTTGGGGCAGGGCTGGGATGGGGAGGCTCCTGCTTTCCAAAGGATGTGAAGGCTCTGGCTCACATTGCTGCCACCCATGGCTCTCACCCCCAGATGCTGCGTGCTGTGATGGAGATCAACTATGACCAGCGCAAGCGCGTCCTCCAGAAGCTGCGCGAAATCCTTGGCAACTTCCGCGGCAAGACGGTAGGTTTTCTGGGTCTGTCATTCAAACCCAACACAGACGACATGCGCGATGCACCCTCGATTGAACTTGCGCACATGCTCGAACACGAAGGCGCGCTGGTCAAAGCCTACGATCCGGTGGCGATGAGCAACGCCAAGAAGATCCTTCAGGATGTCGTCTATTGCGACAATCCCTACGCTGTTGCTAAGGATGCGGATGCACTGATCCTGGTGACGGAGTGGAATGAGTTCAAGCAACTGGATATGCAGCGGGTTGCCCGCTCCATGCGACATGCGATCCTTTTCGATGCACGCAACATCTACGACCCCGTGAAGATGAGGGAACTGGGGTTTACCTATCGCGGTATGGGACGAGGCTACGACGCCAACGGCCAGCCGATGTGAGCTCTCAGAATGCTCAGCGTCGGCGTGGACATTGTAGAGATCGAGCGCGTTGGCAGGGCCGTAGAGCGCTGGGGCGCACGATTCCTGGAACGTGTGTATACGCCGGCCGAGCAGCGCCTTTGTCGTGGGGCAGTGCCGGAACTGGCTGCACGCTTTGCGGCCAAGGAAGCGATCTCCAAGGCGCTGGGCACCGGCCTTGTGGGCGTGTCCTGGCGCGAAATGGAGGTGCTGGCGGACAAGCGCGGGAAGCCGCTGGTATGCCTCCACGCACGGGCAGCGGATCGCGCGGCTGCGCTAGGATTGGCGGAACTGGCCATCAGCCTCTCGCATTCACGAGAATACGCGGTGGCGGTGGTGGTCGGAGGTGCGAATGAAGAAGATTGACCGGTCTCTATTGGCCAGATTGAAAACCCGCCCACAAGACAATGTCCGCCTGATTGTGCGGGTGGCAGGTGACGTGCCGCAGGCAGCTGCCCGCTTGGAAGGCCTAGGCGCAACCACACTGCAGACCTTCAGCCTCACCAAGTCAGTCGCCATCTCGTGCTCGGCGCGGACTGCCCTGACTGTGGCCAAGCAACCTTGGGTACTTGGCATGGAAGAGGATCGCAAGGTATCGATGCAGTGATAGAACCGGAAATAGGCGTCTGGGCCTCGGAAGTGAACGTCGTGCTGGGTGCGGTAGCCGTCGTCTGCGTCTGATGCCGACCCAGTCACACGGAATAGGAGGGTTGTGAGCATGCCAGATATCAAGATTTCAGCAGCCTTGTCCGAAATCATGGCCTCCCCCGGGGCGCCGGAGAAGCACCGCGTGATTGTCAGGTATCGCAGGGACGTGCCAGTCTCGATCCGGCCTCTGGCCGCCAGCGCGGCTGCACCGAAGCATCTTACTCTGATTCCAGCTACGGCCATGCTGGCTTCTGCCGAGGAGGTGCAGGCCCTCGCCGCAGATCCGAACGTGGAGCGAGTCTGGCCGGATCTGAAGGTGCACACGTGCTTGGATTTGTCCGTGCCGCACGTTCAGGCTCCTCTGGTGTGGGCGGCAGGGTTTACGGGGCGCCACATAGCCGTCGCGATCGTGGATACGGGCATTGATCCCAGCCATCCGGATTTCGTGGGTCGCCTGGCGGCTATGCAGGATTTCACAGGCGAAGGCAATCGGGATAACAACGGCCATGGCACTCACGTGGCTGGCATCGCGGCAGGGGCCGGCAACAAGTACAAAGGAGTGGCGCCTGAGGCCTCGTTGTTCATTGCCAAGGTCCTGCACGGCGACGGTTCGGGGTACATGAGCGAAGTCATGGCTGGCATCGAATGGGCCGTGCAGCAGGATGTCAAGGTCATCAACATGTCACTGGGCGGATTGGGGCCATGCGATGGCACGGATGCCCTGTCCGCGACCTGCGACGCTGCGGTTGACGTCGGGGTGATGGTGTGCGTCGCCGCGGGCAACTATGGTCCGGCCGCCTCTTCGGTGGGGCCGCCTGGCTGCGCCCGCAAAGTACTTACGGTGGGCGCCTGCTCCAATCAGGACGCCATTGCTTCCTTCTCGGCGCGCGGGCCAACCAGCGACGGGCGGGTGAAACCAGACGTCTTGTTGCCCGGAGTGGACATCGTTTCCTGTCGAGCGCAGGGCACCAACATGGGGACACCCGTGGATGCGTTGTATGCACGTGCCTCAGGAACGAGCATGGCCACGCCACACGCGACCGGCCTGGCGGCGTTGTTGCTGGAGGCATTTCCGACGCTGACACCCGCCCAGCTCAAGGAGCGTATCATGAACTCGGCCATCGACCTGGGGCTGAATGCCAACGCGCAGGGCAAGGGACGTGCAGATGCCTATCGCGCGTACCTGGGTGAGCAAGGGACACCTACGCCCCCGCAGCCTCCGCCTCAGCCGGGCGGATGTTTGATTTCCATCCTGCAACTGCTCCAACCTGGCCATGGATAGAGGCGGGTTCCGTTGGAGCGTGCGGGCAGACAACAACACAGTTCGTGCTCTGAGGTGATCGTGTGCACCCGCTGATCGGGATTCCTTGCGCCACAACCTTGCGGGCCAAGTACGCTACCCGCTTCTATACCAAGAGGACGTACTGCGACGCCCTCGCAGCCGCGGGTGCAGCGCCTATCCTGATCCCGCTGCTGGACGTGGAGGAGCAACTGCTGGACATCTTCCGCCATCTGGATGGGCTGCTGCTGAGCGGCGGGGGTGACGTGCGTCCCGAGTACTTTGGAGAGCCTCGCTTGGCCAGGCTGATTGAGGTGGACGCCGCCAGAGATCGCACCGAGTTGTTGCTGATTCGCCACGCCGTGAAGGAGAGACTGCCCATTCTAGCCATCTGTCGAGGGGTGCAGATGCTGAACGTGGCCCTTTCAGGCACATTGTACCAGGACATCGCTGAGCAAATGCCACGCGCCCTGCGGCATCGCATGTCCTCAGACTGTGCCCGCAACTACCTCGCACACGAGGTTCTGGTAGAGGCTGGAACCAAACTGGCGGACATCATGGGAAACGGGCCAGTGCCAGTCAACAGCTTCCACCATCAGGCGGTCCGAGATTTGGGGGCCAGCCTGCGTATCGCAGCGCGCGCGCCCGATGGGGTGATTGAGGCCTTGGAAGGCGAGGATGACCACTTTGTGCTGGGCGTGCAGTGGCATCCGGAAGATCTGGTCCAGGACGATCCTCGCATGTTGCAGGTGTTTCGGAGCTTTGCCCAGGCGGCCACCCGCAGGTAGAGAGATGCGCGTGCGGAGACAAAGGCACGCTGCGGAGCTAGCTCCGCAGCGTGCCTTCTGCTATCGTTGTCTAGTGCAATGCGCTGGCGATCAGCAGTGCTACCATCCCGATTAGCTTCATGAAGATCAGCAGCGAAGGACCGGCAACATCCTTGAGCGGATCGCCAATAGTATCTGCCGACACGGCAGCTTGATGGGCCGGGGTGCCCTTCTCTCCCCTGTCCTCAATGAGCTTCTTTGCGTTATCCCAGGCAGTGCCCACGTTGTTGAAGAACGATCCCAACAGCGCTGCGCTGGTGACCGCACCGATGAGCAGCGCCCCCAGAGACGCGGCGCCCCAGACTATCCCCACGACGACCGGGATCAAGATGCTGACAAAGCCCGGCAGGAGCATCTCTTGCAGGGCGTGTCTGGTCGCGAGGTCTACACAGGCCGCATAGTCTGGCTTGTCCGTCCCCTCCATGATTCCCTTGATTGTGGCGAATTGGCGCCTGACTTCGTCTACCATCAACAGGGCTGTCTTGGCTGCCGAGCCGATCACCAGGGAGGAAACGAGGTACGGCAGGGCGATGCCTATGAATAGGAAGGCAACAGAAAAAGGCAAGGATACATTGAGAGAATCAATCTTCACCAGACGGAAGAAGGTGGAAAAGAGCACGAATGAGGTCACCGTTCCCGATGACATGGCGTAGGCTTTGGTGGTGGCTTTCATAGTGTTGCCGACGGCATCAAGTGAAGACAAGGCGCGCACCACCTTCTCGTCGGCGTGCGACATCTCTGCAATTCCACAGGCGTTGTCCATGACCGGGCCGTAGGCATCGGCAGTCATGATGTAGCCGATCAGCAAGTCCGTCCCAATGTTGACGCCCACCACAGCCAATAGAATGCCACCCGAGCCCAGGAACGAGGCCGCCACGGCAACCATGATCATAACGATCGAGGCCAGGGGACTTTGCAGGCCCGAGGCCAGCCCAGTAATCACGGTCAAAGCGACTCCGCGCTCCGAGGCAGCAGCGAGGGCCTTTACGGGGCGTCCGTGAGAACCTGCGTAGTACCTGGTGCTGAATGACGAGACCAGCGTGGTCAGTATGCCCAGGAAGCATGCCACGAAGATGCTGGTGTCGTGCAATAGCCAGCGGCACAGTACAAAGGAACCAGCGGTGGCCAGAACCGTGCTGACGAGCATGCCCACGTTGAAAGCCGTCTCGGGTTCCATCCTTTTGAACCAGCGGATGGAAAGGACTCCCAGTAGGGACGAGACGAGGCCGACGGATTGAAGTAGCAGCGGGAAGAAGACCACCAGAGGGCCGTATTTGTTCACGTAGAGCAGGGCCACCAGCATGCCCGTCACGATGTCATCCGACATGGTCTGGAACAGGTCCGACCCGCGCCCTGCGCAGTCACCCACGTTGTCCCCGACCAAGTCGGCAATGACCGCCGGGTTCCTGGGGTCGTCCTCGGGGATGTTCTTCTCCACTTTTCCCACTAGGTCTGCACCCACGTCGGCGGACTTGGTATATATCCCGCCACCAATCTGGGCGTAGAGCGCGGCCAGGCTGGCACCGAATCCGAAACCGACCAAGGGGTCGGGGTGGCGGAAAAGGAAGTACAGAATCGACAGGACGACCAGACTGAAACCGGTGATAGAGAAGCCCATGATGGAGCCGCCAACTACCGCGGTACGGAAAGCACGCTGAGAGGAGTCGAGGGCATCGCCTGCGGTCTTGACGTTGGCCCGTATTGCCGCGTTCATCCCCAGGAAAGCGGTGGCCAGGGAAGTGAAGACTCCCAGGACGAAAGTCAGAGCGATCGATAGTGATAGCGTGCGCCACAGAACCAAGGCCAGGATGGGCGTAATCAGGAGAATCGTTCTTAGCTGGCGTGACAGGTAGGTTTTGACTCCAATGGAAATGGCGCTACCGATTTCCGCCATGCGCTCAGAGCGCGGCTTGGCTTGCCACAGCCTGGAGAAGAGATACGCCGTTGTCGCGATGGACAATAAACCTACAGCACCAGAGACCCATAATAGGGACATCGAAGCCTCCATGCTCAGGCCCGCTCCTGTCACAATGCATTACCCTGCTATGCGCAACACTAGGCTGCCTGGGCTTTCCCGCCTGAAAGCCCTATTTTATGCAACGCGCCCAAAACGCAAAATGCAGATGTAGGCGCTGGATTTGGGATATTTGGGATAACTCTTGGGATATAACGCCACGGTCTACTTGAGGATGTAGTACGTTCCCTTTTTGTCGCCAATACGCAGCAACACGCCCTTGTCCACCATGTCTACCAGGTCCAGGCGAAGGGTTTCAGCCGTCACGTCGGGGCAGAGCTCGTGGTAGTCCCGATTGCTGATGCGTCCATGATCCTGGAGGAAAGTGAGCGCCTTGATCTGACGTTCGTTCAGATTCTGGGCCCACTTCTGGAGTGGGCGCTCGCGCAGATTGCGCAGGGTGACTTTGAAGGTAAAGGGCTGTGCCTCGAACTGGGGAGCTGGATGACCAGCACGCATCATCTCGTCAATCATGCGATCAATCCCCAGTCCGAGTTCCTCAATGAAGCCCCAGTGAAATAGCCCTTTGACCAGGCGCGGGTTGCGCGAAAAGTGCTCCTCGACAATATTCTCGAGCGTAATGTGCCCGGGCAGCCCTCCTGGGCTGATGATCTCCATGCGATCGTCAAACATGCGCACCTCGATGCGCCTTCCTGTCAGACGGTAGTCTCGGTGTGCAATAGCGTTGACGATGGCCTCACGCACTGCGGCCGGCGGATACTCTGGCACTTCTTCGCGCTGTAGCCCTGAAACCAGAGACTCGTGGCGCATCTCTTCCCAGATGACGTTCCACAGGCCTTCGATGACCTGGTTCAACGGTCCCCCGATTTCCTCCCGGCGCATGTAGCCAGGAACACCTGCTGTGCCGTGGGGTTCCTTGCCGACAAAATGCACACAAACCGCTGCGCTCTGTGGCAACACACGCTGAGGATTGCGCGCAAAAAGCAGCAGGCCCGCCACGGTGGGAGTGCCGGTGCTGTCCACCGCGCCGGCTTCCAGAAGCAGATCTGTGCCGCTCAGGCGTTCACCCCGCGGGCTGCGTAGTTGGCGCTTCTCTGCGTATTCACGCACAATCGCCTGGTCCAGATCGGTCGCCAACGCCCCGGGCAGGGTCTCCTGTTCATAATCCCCGCTCCCCTTGGCGGAGGCCAGGTGACGGATTTCTTCGCCGCTCAGCGGGCGGTTCCTGTTGCCCGAGCGCAGCAGCACCCGTCCATCCAGGAGGCTATGCAGTTCCGGACTGCGTGGCACAGTGATAGCAACCACAGTTCCATGCTCTGTCTCGGTGGGTTGCCAACTGCTTTGCACAGGAGGAGAGCACATGCTCTGCGCGCGTAGCAGGACCGCCTCGAGATGTTCAGGCTCCACGCCATTGAATAGCGTGCCGGCCGTGCCAATACCTACCAGGATCGTGCCTCCGTCGGCATTGGCAAAAGCGGCAAGTGTCTCTGCAAGAGCCTGCGGGTCCGGCTGTGGCATGAACTCGAGCAGTTGGCCGCGTCCCTTCTTGAGCAATGCCCTGATGTCCATTGCCAGCACCTGTCTCGTCTGTTAGGAGCGCTTCCCCTTGCGCGCTCCAACGTCTTTGGCCTGTCTTTTAGCCCCGGCCCTCTTGCGTGCTCCTCGCGCCTCAGGCTTTTTGGCGGCTGTAGTGGCCTTGGTCTTGGGAGCGGGCCGCCTGGGCTTGGCTGCCACTCGTACCGCGCCTGCCACTTTGTCCGCCTCTTTGAGCTGTAGGACGATGCTGCCGCGCGTGGAGCGGTTTTTCAAACTGATCTTCTCAGCCCTGGTATTGAGGGTCACTCCGGCAGCGCTTGAGATAATCACGTCATCATCCTCGCCCAACACACATGCGGCCGCCAGGGGGCCGGTCTGAGCGGAAGGCTTGGCGAACGTTGCCACACCTTTGCCATAGCGACTCTGTGAGGGGTAGGCGCTGAGCGGAGTACGCTTGGCATAACCTCGCTCACTGACGACCAGCAGCGTATTGCCCTCTTCCACCAGATCCATTCCCACCAACCGGTCCCCGGTAGGAAGCTTGATGGCATTGACGCCAGCCGCACTGCGCCCCATCACGCGAACCTCATCCTCTGGGAAGCGCAGGGCCTGTCCTGCAGCGCTGATCAGTACCACCTCTTGCCCGCCAGGCGTCAGCTTCGCCCAACGCAGCTCATCGCCCTCGTCCAGGGTCATCGCTGCCAGGCCGCTGGAACGAATGCCGGAGAATTCGTCCGCAGCGACTCGCTTGATGCGGCCCTGTGCTGTGCACAGGATGAGGAACAGTTCCGGCCTGAACTCTGTCACATCCAAAACCGTAGTCACAACCTCATCGGAGGCTATGCTCAGCATACTGGAGAGCGCCGCGCCATTCTGCTGGGCACCGTTGGGGATCTGGTGCACCTTCATGGTGAAGCAGTGGCCTCTGCTGGTGCAGAACAGAACGTGATGCAGAGTGTTCGTCGCGACCAGACAGCGCACAGAGTCCCCTTTGGCTAGGCCTGCGGCCGGATTGGCGCGTGAAGAGAGACGCCGGACGTAGCCGCGTTGTGTCACAGCGATGAATACATCCTCCTCAGGGGTCAGGTCTTCCGTTCCGACCTCCTCTGCTTCCTTGTCTGTGATGCGTGTGCGACGCTCATCGCCATAGCGAGTCTTGAGGTCTTCCATTTCTGCCTTGATCAGACCCAGAACCTTCTTGGGGCTGGCCAGCAGGCTTTGCAGGTACTTGATGTGCCTCAGAACCTCATGGTATTCCTCTTCGATCTTCCGGCGCTCTAGCGCAGCCAGGCGGCGCAACTGCAAGTCCAGAATGGCTTGAGCCTGCGCCTCAGTGAGCTTGAACTGCTTCTGCAAGTTCTGGCGCGCTGTATCGGCCGTCTGTGACTTGCGGATGGTGGAAATCACCGCATCCAGATGATCCAGAGCGATCTTGAGTCCCTCGAGAATGTGCGCGCGCTGCTTGGCACGTGCCAGCTCGAACTCGCTGCGCCGGGTGATTACTTCCTGACGGTGTTCGACGAACAACTGCAGGGTCTTCTTGAGTGAAAGCACACGTGGTTCGCCGTCAACAAGTGCAAGCATGTTCACGTTGAAGGTGCTCTGCATCTGAGTCAGTTTGTACAACTGCATCAGGGTGGGAGACGGCTCTACTCCACGCTTCATCTCGATCACGATGCGCATGCCCTGGCGATCGGATTCATCGCGCAAGTCGGAGATGGTGTCAATGCGCTTGTCGCGCACCAATTCGGCGATTTTCTCGATGAGCGCCGCCTTGGCTACCTGGTACGGCAGCTCCGTGACCACGATGAGCGCCTTGCCGCCCCCGGCCTCTTCAAAATGGGCCTTGGCTCGCACGGGTATGTACCCGCTGCCAGTCGCATAGGCGCTGCGAATGCCATCCAGGCCAAGAATGGTGCCGCCCGTGGGGAAGTCCGGGCCCTTGACGAAGCGCATCAGATCGTCCACCGAGACGGTGTTGGGTCTAGACCAGTTGTCGACCACGTAAACCATGGCGTCACACACTTCGCTGAGATTATGCGGTGGCACGTTTGTGGCCATGCCCACGGCGATTCCGGCGGCGCCATTGAGGAGGAGATTGGGGACTCGAGTTGGCAGCACCAAGGGCTCACGCAGGGTGCCGTCAAAGTTGTCGGTGAAATCTACCGTATTCTTGTCGATGTCAGCCAACAGTTCGGCTGCGATTGCTGCCAGGCGCGCTTCAGTGTAGCGCATGGCGGCTGGGTTGTCGCCATCGACGGAGCCGAAGTTGCCCTGACCATCCACCAGCATGTAGCGCATGCTAAAGTCTTGGGCCATGCGTACCATGGCTTCGTACACGGCCACGTCGCCGTGAGGATGGTACTTGCCGAGCACTTCTCCGACGATGCGTGCGCTTTTCTTATAGGGCTTGTCATACTGTACGCCCATGTCATCCATCGCATACAGAATGCGACGTTGCACAGGCTTCAAGCCGTCCCGCACATCTGGCAGAGCGCGCGCGGTGATAACGCTCATGGCGTAGTCGAGATACGCCGACTTCATCTCCTGCTCGATGTCAACCTGTCTGACGGTGCCGATTTCCATTGGCTTCGATTTCCCCTCCCGCAACTGCCGTTCATTATACTACGGATGACACCAGGCCTCAAGCAGACTGTTCCTGGCCTTGGGCGGTTGACCAGCATGTGAGACGGTGTTATACTCCGGTCGCAGATTCGTGACCCCGCTCAGGCCGGGGCATGGCGGCTTACCGCAATCCGTGATGCACGTGGTTATCCCCTGCGGCTCAGGAAGGAGGACCGTGATGCGACGCATCGCAGTGCTGACCAGTGGTGGAGATGCACCAGGCATGAATGCTGCCATCCGTGCCGTGGTGCGCTGCGGGATCGATAAGAAGTGGGATGTGTTTGGCGTCAGTCACGGCTACGAGGGCCTCTTGCATGGCAACCTGTCACAGATGTCGGCGCGGGATGTGAGCGGCATCATACAGCAAGGCGGGACCATCCTGGGCAGCGCCCGCTGCCCGGAGTTCAAGGCCGAAGCTGGTCGCGTTGAAGCCTTGCGCGAGCTCAATCAGGCCGGGATCGAGGGCCTGGTAGTGATTGGGGGCAACGGATCGCAGGCCGGTGCGCACGCCCTTTCTAAGATGGGCTTCCCCGTAGTGGGCGTGGCCTCAACGATTGACAATGACCTGTATGGATCGGAGATTACGATTGGGGTGGATACTGCGCTCAACATCGCGCTTGAAGCCATAGACCGTCTCAAGGTGACTGCCGCATCCCATCAGCGCGCCTTTCTGGTCGAAGTCATGGGGCGAGACTGCGGTTATATCGCACTGGTCGCTGGCATAGCGGGTGGGGCGGAGGCAGTAGTGATCCCCGAGGTGGAGACCGATCCAGAGCAACTGGCCGATGAGTTGCGCTCTGCTTACCAGCGTGGCAAGTCACATGCACTGGTGGTGGTCGCCGAAGGCGCCAAGACGAACGCCGAGGCCTTGGCTCAGTTCTTCAAGCAGCATCGCGAGCGCTTGGGCTTTGAGCTGCGGGCGACCACGCTGGGCCACGTTCAGCGCGGAGGCGCTCCAGGAGCCTTTGATCGCTTCTTGGCTACGCGGCTTGGGGCAGCCGCAGTCGATCACCTCGCTCAAGGTGAGCATGGTGTGCTGGTGGGCCTGCTGAAGGGAGAGATTGGTGTCACGCCGCTGGCTGAAGTGGCCACTCATAAGAAGACGCTGGATCTGAGGTTGTTAGACCTGGCAAATGTGTTGGCCAAATAGGCCGAGCCCCTGGAGAGGGATGAATGGCCAAACCCAGTCTAACCTTCTTCTGTGAATTGGAGACAGAAGCGCTGCAGGCGTTGTTTGCCGACCCGGCCGTGCTACAAGATCTGCACGCTCTGCAGGCCCGCATTAGCCTGGGCCTGCTTGACCTGAGTGCTGGCCGGGCGCAAGTGGTGCGCGGCCTGAACGAAGCCGGGATTCCGCTCGTGGCTTGGCAACTGTTGCCCAGGGAGCAGGGCTACTGGTTCAACGCTGGCAACGCGCATCAGGCTGCGGCACGCTATGCCGCGTTCAGAGCATGGAGTGCTCAACATGGTCTGCGGTGGGCCGGCATGGGCCTGGACATCGAGCCGGATATACGCGACGCCGACAGCCTGGCAACGGACCGCATCGGTCTCGCGTCCAAGTTGCTGCGCCGGGCCTTTGACTATGAAAGCATGCGTCGCGCTCAGGCCGAGTACAGTCTGCTGGTGGCTCAGATGCGGGCCGACGGTTACTCGGTGGAAAGCTACGTCGTCCCGCTCATGCTGGATGAACGCAAGGCGGGCTCAACACTCCTGCGGCGTGCAAGTGGGCTCGTAGAAGTCCCCGCCGAACGTGAAGTCCCGATGCTATACAGCAGCTTCGCGCGTCCATGTGGGGCGGGTGTCCTGTGGAGCTATGCACGCGAAGCCCAAGCGGTGGGATTAGGCAGCACGGGCGGCGGGGTGAGTGCAGGCGGCGCTGATAAGGTACGACCACTGGACTGGGGCGAGCTCAGCCGCGATTTGCGTTTGGCGCGCCGCTGGGTCAGTGACATCTACATCTTCAGCTTGGAAGGCTGCGTGCGTCAAGGGTTCCTGGGGCGGATCAGGGAGTTTGATTGGGATCAGTCCTTCACGCCGCCCCTGGATGTGGCTGCGCGCGTGAGCCGATTTCGCCGTGCCCTGGGTTGGGGCCTGTGGCTGAGCGCGCACCCGCTCACCACGGTGATCGGGGTGTTCGCCGCTGGAGTGATCCTTTCCAAGCTGCACAGAAGGGAACGGGACGGATGAAAAAGACGAATTGGATGCCCTGGATCAATCTGTTGGCGCTGGGTCTGGCCTTGGTCGTGAACGCTCTCGCGAACACGCTGCCTATCAATGGGCAGACAACTGGCGAGATATCGGACCGCTTTCCGGTGTACTTTGTTCCTGCTGGGTACGTCTTCGCCATCTGGGGCCTGATCTATCTTGGGCTGCTGGCCTTTGGCGTATACCAGGCGTTGCCGGCGCAAAGGGACAATCCAAGTTTGCGGCGCATTGGCCCCTGGTTCGCCTTAGGCTGTGTGGCCAATGCAGCCTGGATTGTACTCTGGCACTACGAGTTCTTCGTGTTGACTGTGCCAGTCATGCTGTTGCTGCTTGTCTCCCTGATTATCATCTATCTGCGTCTTGGGATTGGTCAGTCTCGGGTGAGTTCCGCCGAGTTATGGCTGGTGCACGTGCCTTTTAGCATTTACCTGGGCTGGATCACAGTGGCCACGGTGGCCAACATCACAGATGCTTTGTACTATCTGGGTTGGAGCGGCTGGGGGATCGGCGCTCAGTCCTGGGCAGTCATCATGCTCTTCGTGGCGGCAACCGTCGCGCTGCTGGTGAACTGGACGCGCGCCGATGTGGCCTATGTGCTGGTCATTGTGTGGGCGTTTGCCGGGATCGCCGTCAAGCAAGCAGACGTGGCGCTTGTGGCCCGCGCGGCTCGCGCCTTGGCGGTCGTGGTAGCCTTGCCATTGGTGGTCACCGTAACGAGGAAACGCCTCAAGCCTGCCTAGTCCCACGAAGCGGTCGTGGGCGTGAAGGAGAGCCGCCCATACGAGTCTGTACGTTCTGACCGCAGGAAGGGTGTGCAGTCCATTGTCCCCAGAGCAAGGACAGACCTCGGCCTCTGACTCCAATCGATGCTATTCCCCCTCAGGTTTGCAGGATGCGTCTGCATCCACTGCAATACGGGCCCGGCTGGCCATCATTTTGCTGATCCGGACTGTGCTGAACACGCCCTCTCGCGTGGTGTATCCGTTCCTGCCCGCCATTGCCCGTGGGCTTGGTGTATCCTTGTCCGTGGCCACGCAGGTGGTCAGCTTACGAGTTGTGGCGGGACTGACTGCTCCCCTGGTGGGGCCGCTCTCAGACCGCTTTGGCAGACGGCGCATTATGGAGCTTGGCCTGCTGCTTCTTGTCCTGGCTGGCATCGCTCTGGCGGGCAGCGGGAGCATTGCGGCAGCGGCCGTGGCCTTTGCATTGTACGGCCTGGCGAAGGCCATCTTTGACCCGGCGGTGCTGGCCTACTTGGGTGACAGTGTGCCGTATGCAAAGCGCGGGCGTGCCATGGGACTCTCGGAGATGTCCTGGTCGGCAGCATGGCTTCTGGGCGTGCCCACGACAGGATTCCTGATGGAGCGCATCAACTGGCGCGCGCCATGGGCAGTACTGTCTGTGCTGGGTGTGTTGGGAGCGGTGCTGACGCGGCTGGGTCTGCCCAACGCACGCGGCCCAGTGCGGCCGGTGATGCGCACCGGATTGCTCACTGCGGTGCTTGGCACGTGGGGCGGGTTGCTGCGCCGACGCAAGGTAGTCATCGTCTTGACCGTCAGCACATTGTTGATGGCTGCGCTTGAAGTGCCGTTCATCGTCTATGGAGCTTGGCTTGAATCTACGTTTGGCCTGAGCTTGAGTGCCCTGGGTGTCGCTTCTACGGTGGTTGGCCTGGCCGAGGCTGTGGCAGAGTTGGGGACGACGCTCTTTGCTGACCGTCTCGGCAAGCGGCGCAGCGTGCTCGCTGGCCTGATTGGCTTGACAGCAAGCCTGGCCTTGTTGCCCTGGATTGCCCGGATTGGGTTGGTGCCTGCTCTGGCTGGTGTGGTGCTGATGATGCTGACCTTTGAGTTTGCCCTGGTGTCTTTCCTGCCTCTGGTCAGCGAAGTAGCGCCGGATGCGCGCGCGGGACTGCTTTCATTCTATATCACCGCGGTGAGCATGGGCCGCTTGGGAGCCGCCCTGCTGAGCAGTTGGCTATGGCGATGGCAAAGCATCGCCTTGCAGGCCTGGGTGGGTGGCGCCTTGGCGTTGATCGCCGCCGTGATCATGGCCCTGGAGTCGGATGACGACTAGGCCGTCGTGCGGGACAAGCTGGCGTACTGGTGCACAGGCTGTCTCGTTCGTCCCGCTCACTTCCATAGCGTTGAATCCCGCGGCGGTCAACCTTGGGCCGGCTTTGCTCGCATCGTTCCCCAGTTGAGGACTGGGGCACCGGCTTTACTTGTCTTGAGTCTTGATGATTCCCAGCAGGCGTTCTCGATACCTCTTGTCGCGGTTGGGTAACTCCGGCGCCACCTTTGATCCCTCCAGGAGGAATTCACGCATGCCGCGTCCCAACGCGATGCCGCGGGCGGTGTGCATGTCGATGGCATAGTCCGGGATGGTTGGCCGCAAGCCCTGATGCGTCACAGCATGGGAGAGCCAGTTGTGCATCTCGTCGCTGCTTCGGTCCTTCTGACGCGTTGCCAGGTACCGCACGGCGTGGATGGCAAAGGTGTACCGGTCCCCTTCGCTGCGTCCAAAGCGTTGCGACATCTCCCAAAGCGTCTGGATGAGGATGGGAGCCTGTGGCTCTCCGAAGCCTATGTCCTCGACGGAGATGATGCACAGGCGGTCCCATAGCTTGCGCTCCAGCTCTGCGCTGGTACAGACCATCTCGTAGGCGCACAGTG
Source organism: uncultured Anaerolineales bacterium (assembly GCA_964478725.1). GTDB lineage: Bacteria > Chloroflexota > Anaerolineae > UBA2200 > UBA2200 > CAYZKS01. Next base: position 12,411 of record CAYZKS010000009.1, on the reverse strand, counting down.
CTGCGTTCTCCTCATTGCCCCTGCGGATTTCCTTCTGGAGTGTTGAGATCACTTCGTCTGCTGGCAAGTCGTGAATCGTGCGTGTGCGCGTCCAGGGATCGAATCCGATGGTGACCATCTCTTCCTGCCTTTCCATCACTGTCTGTGTGCGGACGTCACGGGCCTGCACTCTGCCCCCGGACCCGGCAGTCACGCAACTCCTCAAAGACCGCATTCAAATCGTGTCGAGCGACAGCATAGTCCAGGGTGGTGAGTTTGCGGTCTCGCAGTAGCCATTCTCCATCTACCATCACATCGGTGACATGCATCCCCGATACGGAGTATACCAGGGCAGTATATACGTCCTGGGCTTGCCAGGGTACCCAGCCAATCTCATTCAGATCGAGTGCGATCAGGTCTGCGCGTTTGCCGGGCTCCAATGAACCGATCTCTCGCTCCAGTCCCAGAGCGCGCGCGCCTCCGAGAGTGGCCATCTCCACGATCCGGCGCGCGGGCATCGCGCCAGGCCGCTGGTCCAGGAATGAGACGAGTTTGCCGAGCAACTGCATGTCGCGGAACAGGTCATAGGAGTTGTTGTTCGCCACGTTGTCCGAGCCCAGCGCAGTGGCAATGCCAGCCGCCTGCATGGCTGTGACTCGTGGAGCAGAGGCGCCGGAACGCGTGAACGATGAGGGTATTATGACTGCGGTAAACGCTGCCAAGGCCAACATGGGCCAGTCGGCCTCCGGAATGGTCAGACAGTGCGCAGCGAGCAGTCGCCGCTCCAGGATGCCCAGGCACTTCATCTGCTGCACGGCACTTCGTCCAAACTGCTCCTGACAAATGCGATCCTCCTCACCGCTGGTCGCCAGATGGATGTGCAGCCCCGTACCGTATCGGTCGGCCAGCTCCAGTTCGGACGCGATGGTATCGGGCCGGTTGTCCGCGAAGAATGCGTGAGGACCAACCCAGGCTTTGAGGCGGGGGTGCCCCTGCAGTTGCTGCAGGAACGCTTCGGCCTCGCTCAGGCTGCGAGCGCTGGCCTGCGCATCGCCAAGTTCCACGA
>CAYZKS010000009.1:0-11266 GCA_964478725.1 uncultured Anaerolineales bacterium | reverse complement strand
GCTTCGGCCTCGCTCAGGCTGCGAGCGCTGGCCTGCGCATCGCCAAGTTCCACGATGCCGTAAGCCAGCGCGGCTCTCAGACCGCTTCTGCTCACCACAGGAACGATGCGATCCGCGTAAAAGTACTGGTCGGCAAAGCAGGTCGTGCCAGTGCGTATCATCTCCGCACAGGAAACCGCCACGGCAGGTGGCACCATCTCCGGCCGCAAGTACAGCTCCCAGGCGCGTATGGCGTTGTACCAGCCCTCGAGCGTCAGTAGGGAGTGGCCTTCTGCCAGGCCGCGGAATAGCACCATGGGCGTGTGCGTGTGAGCGTTGACCAGGCCGGGCATCAACAGACTACCGGACAAATCCACTACCTCGGCGGTGCTTCCCCCGAAGCAGGCTGAAGGGGCCACCTGGACAATGCGCCCGTCCTGGACGAGCACTCCGCCGGGGCTGTGGATGTGGTACTGATCATCGAGTGTGACAACGGTTCCCGCCTGGATCAGGATGTTGGTCATGGGCACGCTCCATCAACCGGCATGATCAGCTTGTCCCACCTGAGGCGCTGACTGCGAGACGCTTCGCCGACATGTGTGGTATACTTCGGTCAGCAATCAGTGAGAATACTGGTGACTGGGGATCCTGCAGAATGCAGGCTATGCTCAAGGCCTCGCTCCAGCTTGTACTGGATAACGCGGAAGGTGTGGATCATTCTAGGCCGCCACGCAAGTCCGGTCAAATACACTGGTTGAGGACATGCAAAGGAGCAATGACATGCCGGCTCGAAGACTGGTAACGGTTATGCTCTTGACGGCCTTGCTCGCGGGCGCAGGGTACTACTTTGGCACACTTTGCGACGGGATGCAGCGGGCCCACCTGCTGCTGCTTCCATTCTCTCGAGATGTGCTGGTGCTACTGCTGTGGCTTCTGCTTTCGCTTGGCCTTCTGACGGTCGCAGCCGGTGCCGTGGCATCTCTGTTCAGGCCCTTGCCGCTGGCCTTTGCTGCCTTTCTGCTCTGTGGCGCGGCCATGCTGTTGGGCTGGGGTATCGACGTGCACAGTGCGCTTCTTACCCTGGTGCTTGTGCTGGTGGGCATGCTCTATGCCTGCTGGGTGCAGGCCGAATTGCGGAAGCGGGTGGAATTCTCCGCCGGGGTTGTGGCGGAACCCCAGAGGCTTCTCCTGCTCGCATTGCTCGTGGTGGCACTCGTGAGTTTCTACTTGGGGTACCGGGAATACCTTGAAGTGAGAGGCTTTGCCATCCCGGAAGTCTACCTGAGCCGCCTTGAAGACCAGATATCCGAACGGGTGGCGCTGGTGATCCCTGAGATTCTTCGTGCCAGCATGCGCGGTGTCATCCGAGAGCAGCTTCAAGGCGTGCTGTCGGAGCAGGTCAACTTGGCGATCAGGCCCATGACGCGCTATATGCCTGGGGCTGTGACGCTGCTCCTGGGCGTGTTGCTGTTGACAGTGACTTATCTGTTTAGCTGGTTGCCTGTGGTTGTGCTGTGGCTGCTGCTGTTTGGATTGAGGCTCAGCGGGCTGGTTCGAACCACCACTGAAACGCTTGAAGTGAAGCGCTTGGCGATCGTCTGACCGGCGGCGGAGTGCGGCGGACGCAGGGTAGTCAGGTGTTGGCGAAAGGCTGGGGTGATATGCACGCAGAGGACGAGATCAAGAGGTTGCAGGGATTCTGGAAAGACGAGGTCGAGGCCAGTGCGGTGTATGAACGCTTGGCCGAGGCCGTAGGCGAGGGAGAGAAGCGCGAGCTGCTGCTTCAGATGCGGGACACAGAAGCGCGTCACGCCAAACGTTGGGAGACGCGCATAGCAGAGCTGGGGGGCCAATTGCCGGCTGCGCCTTCGGGGTGGAAGGCGCGTTGGCTGGGATGGCTGGCACGACTGACAGGACCGGAGCGAGTCTTTCAGAGGCTCGAGGTGGTTGAGCGCTCAGCTGCCGCTGAGTACGGGATCGGCATGGGTGGCTCTGTGAGCGGGCAGATCGCACGCGAGGTGCAGGCGGACGAGAAAGAGCACGCGGCAACGTTGCGGGCACTGGGCCGTGGACAGCGCGAGGGGGTTGAGGCCATCCTGGGACGCGAGAAGTGGCATGGGACGGGTGGCGGGGCCATGCGCGAAGTCATCTTTGGAGTCAACGATGGATTGGTGTCGACCCTGAGTCTGGTCTCTGGAGTGGCAGGCGCTGCTGTGGGCCGTGGGGTGATTCTGTTGGCAGGCGTGGCAGGATTGCTCTCTGGTGCGATCTCAATGGCCGCTGGCGCCTATATCTCCACCAAATCCCAGCGCGAGGTGCACGAAGCCCAAGTGGCGCGGGAGCGTGAAGAGCTCGAGCGCGAACCCGAAGAGGAACTGGAGGAGCTCTATGCGCTGTACCGCCTGAAGGGCTATAGTGAGGAAGATGCGCGGCGCAGCGTGGACCACCTCAGCCAGAATCAAGAGTTGATGCTGGAGAGCCTGGTGCGTGACGAACTTGGCCTCATGCCCGAAACTTTCCCCAATCCCTGGCTAGCGGGTGCGCAATCCGGGATCGCGTTCGTGATCGGCTCATTCATTCCACTGATCGGCTATCTGTTCTTCGGCGGATCGAGCGCCCTGATTGCCTCAGTTGGCATCAGTGTAATGGCTCTCTTTGTTGTGGGCGCACTGAAGACGTTGTTCACAGGCCTTTCCTGGTGGCGCAGTGGAATGGAGATGGTGTTCATCGGGGTGTTTGCCACAGCGGTGACCTATTGGATCGGAAGCCTCTTCCAGGTCTAGGTCATAGGGTGCGAACCCCTGCACGTGTGCGCCATCGTGCAGAGCACCTAGCTGGTCATTGGCGCTGGCTGCCGGCACCGCCGAGGGTGGCACGTACGATTGCTTGCCCGGCCGGGCTGGTGGCGAAGGCCAGGAATCCTGGCGCTCCGCTCGGTGGGGTGTCGCGGTACACGAGGAGAAGTGGCCGTATCAAAGGGTATCTGCTCTGCTCGATGCTGGCCTGTGTGGGCTGGATACCATCCACGGCCAAGCTCAGCACTGTGCCATCCAACCAGCCAATCGATAGATAGCCAACAGCCGTGGGTTGCGAGGCGACGAAGCGCCGCACGGCTTCGCTTCCGGGCATGACCAGCGCGGTTGAAGCTACCGCGTGCCCACGCATCACCATCTGCTCGAAGGTTGTGCGCGTCCCGGAGCCATCCTCCCGGCTCACGACCAGGATGTCGCTGGTCGGACCGCCAAGCTCATCCCAGTTGAGCGTTTGTCCTTCGAAGACGCTGCGTAGCTGGTAGGTGCTGATCTGCCCCACGGAGTTGTCCGGATGGACAACGATCGCGATCGCATCCCAGGCAATGAGTGTGGAGATCAGGCTGGGTTTGCCCGTGCTGATGTCTACTCCCTCTTGGGCAGTTAGTGAGTGTGAAACCAGGGCAAGGTCCGCCTGGCCACGCCGCAATAGCTCCAAGCCTCCTGTCGATCCCACCGCAGTGAACTCGAAAGAAACGTATGTATGACGCTCAGAATATGCATCGGCTAGAGCGCGAGCGAGGGGCTGCATAGAGGTCGAGCCTGCCAGGTGCAGCAGGATGGGAGAGTGAGGCTGCGGCGGCTGACTGCAAGCTGCGCTACACAGTGTGCACAGGATTAGGATTGGAACGAGTCTGGCCTTCAAGACTTCTCCCAGACATCGTGCAGCGAATGCATGCTTGCCCTAGAGCGCAATGACTGCCAGGATCAGCAGGCCTACTATCCAGCAGTACATGGCAAAAACCGACAGGCTGTGGTCGGCCAGGTAGGAGAGCAGGAAGCGGATGCATGCATAGCCAGTGATGAGCGCCGCCAGGAAGCCGGAAAGCATTGGCAGGAGTTGTGCACCACTATCCGGCATGCCCAGCAGTTTCGCGGCCTGCAGAAGGCCAGTGCCCAGGATGATGGGAACTGAGAGCAAGAAGGAGAAACGAGCGGCCCCTGGGCGCTTCAGCCCCAGCAGCATCCCTGCTCCGATGGTCGCCCCCGAACGTGAGATGCCAGGAGCGATCGCTACGCCTTGTGCTACACCAACGAGCAGTGCCTGCCACCACCGCAGCCCCTGACCCTGCCCCCCCTTACGTCCCAAATGTTCCGCCAGAACCATCCACATACCGGTTACTAGCAAAAAGACCGCCACGAAGAGTGGCGCCGAGAACAAGGCCTCGAATTGCTCCTCCAGCAAGATGCCCATGAGTGCGGCAGGGATAGTGGCCAGGAGCAAGCACCAGGCCAACCGTGCATCCGTCGTATCCACCCTGCGCGCGATCACGCTTGCGAACCAAGCCTTGATGAGCGCCCACAACTCCTTCCAGAAGACCAGAATCACAGCTAGGAGCGTGCCTAGGTGCAGCATTGTATCGAATGCCAAGCCCGGCTCTGGCCAGCCCAGCAGCCAGGGGACAATCACCAGATGCGCGGAACTGCTCACCGGCACGAATTCTGTGGCCCCCTGAACAATGCCCAGCAGGATGGCTTGGAACACATTGGTCATCGTCACTCTCCCTGTGTTGAGGCTTTCCGCGTTCGCCTGCGGGCCAGACTCCTCGCCCTCTGGCGGTCCTGATCCGGGACCGGAATGTAACGACTTGAGAAATCGGCGCGCAGCGCCGCGAAGCTGCCATCCAGGATCGCCGAACGGATGCGTCGCATCGTGTCCAGCAGAAAATGCAGGTTGTGGATCGTGTTCAAGCGCAACCCCAGGATCTCCCCTGCCTTGAAGAGGTGCTGGAGGTAGGCACGTGAGAAGTTGCGGCAGGTGTAGCAGGTACAGCTCTGCTCGATGGGAGCAGGGTCATACTTAAACTCGGCTTTGCGCAGGTTGATGCGTCCCTCGGCTGTGAACAGTGCTCCGTTGCGTGCCAGACGTGTGGGTAGAGCGCAGTCGAATATGTCCACGCCCCGGGCCACGCCTTCGAACAGGTCCTCTGGCGATCCCACACCCATCAGATAGCGCGGCTTCTCGTCTGGAAGCAGTGGCACGGTGCAGTCCACAGTGGCCCAGGTCTGCTGCTTCGATTCACCCACGCTGAGCCCGCCAATGGCATAGCCCGGGAAGTCAAACGAGGTCAGGAAGCGCGCACTTGCGCTGCGCAGATCTGGAAAGACCCCACCCTGCACAATGGCGAAGAGGGCTTGGTCGGTGCGTGTCTGCGCCTTCAGACAGCGTTCGGCCCAGCGATGGGTGCGCGCCAAGGCAGCCTGGTTGTACTCGTAGTTCAGGGGGTCCGGGCACTCATCCAAAGCCATAATGATATCGGCGCCAAGCAACTCCTGGATCTGGATCGATTTCTCAGGCGACAGGAAATGCTCTGAACCATCGATGTGCGAGCGGAATGTGGCACCTTCGTCGGTGACCTTCCGCAGCCCCTCAAGGCTGAAGACCTGAAACCCGCCGCTGTCAGTGAGGATCGGGCCAGACCAGCCCATGAACTGGTGCAAGCCGCCCAGGCGAGCGACCACTTCCGCGCCTGGGCGCAGGTGCAGGTGATAAGTGTTCGCGAGAATGAGCCTGACCTCCAATTCCCGAAGCTCATCAGGGGTCAGCGTCTTGACTGTAGCCTGCGTGCCGACTGGCGCAAAGACGGGCGTAGGAATGTCGCCATGGGGAGTGCGCAGCACGCCTGCCCGAGCCCTGCAGGTCGTGTCGGCCCTCTGTAAAGTAAAGTCGCATGCGGTTACCATGTTCGCGATGCAATCCACTCCGGATAGGCGCAGTGCGGGATCAGGACTCTGATTTAGCGAGGTTCTGTTCCGCGGCCCGAGCAATTGTCCCCTGCTTCACCAGCAGCCTCACCTTTTCGATGTGCGGGTACATGACTTCATCGACAGCAATGAACGGCGCGTGCTGCCGCAAAGCCTGATAGACGGGCAGTGGGGCCGCTCCGCATGCAGCCTCGCGTCAAAGGCGCGCGTTGTGCCGGCCAGAGCCTCCAAGATGAGCGCGGCCGCGATGTCGGCTATCTGCAGCAGGGTCTGGCAGCCGAGAGCGGTCATGAGGCTCGTTCCGTGCACAAGCGCAAGGCAGTCCAGGCGAGGGCAGGCCTCGCACTCCACATGCTTGGCCGCCCATTGCTGGCATACGCAGGCCAAGCGAAAGTGGGGCATCCCGCAACCCTCGCCTTGGCCTGGGCATGTGCTTCGAAGCCACTGTTGGCTATTCTCCACAGAATGTCTTGCTTGTCAAGGATTGCCAGTGGAAGCGCGTGTGCATGACCTCTTGGTTTGTGCCCACCAGGCATACAGGATATAATGCCCCTGCTCCGGATCAGCCAACAAGGGAAGCCGCTGTCCCGGAGATGCGGTTGACGGCGTGAGCTTGCGGCCGTCGCTGCTTCTAGAGAGCGCGCAAGTCATGTCAAGGAGGACACTCAATATGGGTACACTCAAACAGCCGATTCCAGGCTCCCTGTCCAGGGAGTTCGTGAGACGGGACGATGAAGCCATCTCTCCGTCCTACACGCGCACCTATCCTTTTGTCATGGATCACGGCAAAGGCTCCCTGGTCTGGGACGTGGACGGCAATCAGTTCATTGACTTTACCGCGGGCATTGCGGTCACCTCCACTGGGCACAGCCACCCCGAAGTGGTGCAGGCTATCAAAGATCAGGCCGAGAAGTTTATCCACATGTCGGGAACGGACTTTTACTATCCTGTGCAGATCGAGCTGGCCGAGAAGCTTAATAGCCTCGTACCCGGCGAGGAGCCCAAGCAGGTGTTTTTCACCAACTCGGGTGCAGAATCCATCGAGGCCGCCTTCAAACTAGCGCGCTACGCTGAGGGGCGCCCACGCATGATCGCATTCATCGGCGCATTCCACGGGCGCACAATGGGGGCAATGTCCCTTTCGGCCTCGAAATACGTTCACCGGCAGGGTTTCGCGCCGTTGGTACCAGGTGTGACACACGTGCCCTACGCGTACTGCTACCGCTGCGCCTACAACCTGAAGTACCCGTCTTGCGATGTGCACTGCGTCAAGTACATCGAAGACACGCTCTTCACGCGTTTCATCCCCCCTGAGGAAGTGGCGGCCATTTTTGTGGAGCCCATTCAGGGGGAAGGCGGCTACGTGGTGCCACCACCCCTCTACCATGCGCGCCTGCGCGAATTGGCTGACAAGTACGGAATCCTGCTGGTGGATGATGAGATTCAGTCCGGCATGGGACGCACTGGCAAGATGTTCGCCATTGAACACTGGGGCGTAGTGCCAGATATCGTAGCCATCGCCAAGGGCATTGCGTCGGGCCTGCCTCTGGGAGCTATGGTGGCCAGAAGAAGCTTGATGACGTGGCCAAGTGGCGCTCACGCCAACACCTTCGGCGGCAATCCCATCGCCTGTGCCGCTGCCTTGGTCACCATCAGGCTGATCGAGAACGGTTTCATGCAGAATGCTGTGCGCATGGGCGAGCGTTTCATGGAACGACTGAAGAGCATGCAGGCCAACCATCCCTCGATGGGTGATGTGCGCGGGCTGGGCCTCATGGTGGGCGTTGAGCTGGTGATGGATCGGGATACCCGTGAACCAGCGCGCACTCTGCGCGATGCATTGGTGCAAAAGTGCTTTCAGGAAGGCTTGTTGATTCTGAGCTGTGGCCCCAATTCGGTGCGTTTTGTCCCGGCGCTCAATGTCGGCGCAGATTTGGTGGATGAGGGCCTGCGTATCTTCGAGGCAGCATTGACGGCGGTAGAAACGAGCGCGTAGCGCTGATTGGCCTGCAAGACAAACCAAGGCTGGAGTGCACGCACTCCAGCCTTGGTGCGCTTTTCTGCTTGCTTTGCAGGCTATTGCACCGTGATGCTGCCGAGCCCTCCGTTGATATCCAGTTCGAGACGGTTCTCAGCGGTGTTGTAGTTGTCAGTGACATAATCGTTGCCCGAACGGACCATGCGACTGGCAACGCTCACGCTACCCAACCCTCGCGACACATGCAACCTGACGCCGACGTTGCTGGGAATGCGCACTGTGATACTACCAACGCCTGCCTGAATGGATGCCTTGGTCATTCCCGCTGCCTTCGGAAAGGCGATGGTGGTGGAGCCCACGCCGGCATTCACGTCCAGCCGCGTCACCTGCAGATCGGTCAGGTGCAGCGACATCGTGCCGACGCCGCTGTCCACGCTGATCTCAATGGGTACGCGTGGTGTGAAGTTCAGTTCCCAACGCTCGCTGTGGTCGCCAGGGCCCCAGAACTGGCCAGACTTGCTGCGAGCTCTCAGAGTGAACGTGGCGCGCCCGCCGCTCACCGTGTACTGCTTCTCTGCTTGCAGTGAGTACTGGCCGTAGTCGATGCGGCCCTCCACAAAGTTGGGCGAATCGCTCAGAGCATCGACTTGCAGACGCGACACTCCTGGCTTGAGGGTGACGCGGCCACTATCTGCATCCTGCAAGGCCTCGGCCACCGTCTCGCTGCCGGCAGCCGGCCTGCCTGCGGGGACCACGCCGCCCTGAATGACGATGTAGGCGATGCTGCCGCCGATGATGGCGAGAGCAACCAGCAGACCAAGGATGTAAACCAGTGTGGAACGGCTCGCACTGACCAGAATGTCCAGGCCGATCAGTATGAAAACGACCGGCCAGAGGCGCCATAGGGTTGCCCAGATGTCCCAGGGCACTGTGCCCATCTGGTTAAGCAACAACAGGATGCCGATGCCAATGAGAATCAATGGGCCTGCTACGCCCGGACGATGCCTTCTAGTATCCATCACATACCTCCCTCCGAAGTGTTGTCGACTGCATCTCGAACTTTTCGATAGGGCGCATCCGCTGCAGGCTAGTGCCGCAGCGCCCGATTCAGCAAGACCGCGCCGCCGAGGATCAGCACTACTGGCCAAAGCAAATCCAACCGAAACCAGCCGAACAGGGCCAGGCTCTCAGCAAGCAGGGCCAGGCCGAGCAGGAGGACGAATCCGCCCAGCCACATGAGGCGTCTGCTGGGAAGCGTTCCGGAGCCGCCGCCGAAGAGATCCCGCACTTCCTTGCCGAGGCTGCGCGCCTCCGAGCCAATCTCGCGCACGTTCTGCTGTACCGCAGCACTGCGCGTAAGACCCAGCGTGGCCTTGTCCGGCAGGAGGATCCAGAGAATGATGTAGGCGCCCATGCCGGAACCGCTGAGACCCCACAGCGCAAAGATGAAGCGCAGGAGCGCGGGGGATACGCCAAAGTACTCCGACAGACCTGCACATACTCCGCCAACCATGCCCTTGCTCTTGTCACGATAGAGACGATCGCTCATGCCGTGGCCCTCCTTCCTGGACTGCTATAGTACTATACGCGGAAGATGGCACAAGGTTGCGGTTTCGGTGCCATTTCTAGCGCCGGCCGAAGCTCTTCTCCAATTGCGTCGAACTCAGGTGGATCATGGTAGGACGCCCGTGAGGGCAGGTGTAGGGCGAAGTGGTTTTCTCCAGTTGCTGGATCAACTCTCGCGATTCTTCGAGGGTAAGGATCTGACCGGCACGTACGGCGCTGTGGCAGGCGATGATGTCGAGAGCCTCGTACGGCACAGTGGCCTCTGTGCCCTCTCTTGAGAGGTCCAGCAGCTCCGTGATGACGGAACGCACGTGTTCGGGGCTCAGAGCAGACGGAATGGCTCGAATCAAGTACGTATCACCGCCAAAGGATGTCAGGTCAAAGCCAAAGGAAGTCAGCTGTGGCAGCATGGGGTCGATCAGCCCACGTTGCTGCGGAGAGAGCTCCAAGGTGAGCGGCTCGAGCAAGGCTTGCGAGGATACGCTCATCGCCTTCTGCTCCGATTGAAGCTGTTCAAAAAGGATCCTCTCGTGTGCGGCATGTTGATCAATCAAATACAGCCCATCAGGCCCTTCTGCAATGATGTATGTCTGCCTGACCTGGCCCAGCACGCGCAGCATCGGCAGGCGTTCCAGCATGGGCGCGCTGACCACTCCAGGGGGTGCCATGTCGGCCGTACGTTGCGCTTCCAGCGCTATCTGCACTCGGCTTGCACCGAGCGGCAAGGAAACGGTCTGGTGTCTCGCCCACTCCTCCGATACCAGCGGGATTGGTTGGCTGCTGGCCTGTGCCACGGGAGCCTGGCCGATGACTGTGCGCCGAACGACTCTCTGGACTGCGGAGAAGACCTCGCGCGGCTCGCGGAAACGCACCTCGCGTTTGGTGGGATGGACGTTAACGTCCACGTCCGTGGTCGGCATGTGAATGCTGAGCACAGTGACTGGGTGCCGACCAACAGGGAGCAGGGTGCGGTAGGCCTCCTCGGCTGCGAAGCTGAGCGAACGGTCCTGGATCCAACGACGGTTGACAAAGAACATCTGGTAGTTGCGTGTGGCACGATGCAGACTGGGGCTGCCTACAAAGCCCGTGACCACGATGCCTTGGCCGGGCACAGCAGCGCTTGGGGCTCGGTCCGCAGCCGGTTGGTGCTCTAGGGTCTGCGCCTCCAGCATCTGTTCTGCGGTCTCCAGGCCGAATACAGTGATGAGTACGTCGTGCAGTTTGCCGCTGCCGGACGTCTGCAGTACAAGGCGACCGTGGTCTGTCAGATAGAAACTCAGCTCCGGATAGGCCAGCGCGTAGGCGCTGGCCAATTCGACGATGCGGGTGCTCTCTGTGGCCTCTGAACGCAGGAACTTTAGGCGAGCGGGGGTGTTGTAGAAGAGGTTCTCGACCGTGATCACGGTCCCGGTTCTGCCACCGTGCTTTTCGCTGTGCACGATCTCGCCACCCTCCACGCGCAGAAGCGTCCCGCTTTCCTCTCCGCTTGCGTGCGAGATCATGCTAACTTGGGCAACTGCAGCGACGCTTGCGAGTGCCTCGCCCCGGAATCCGAGAGTGGTGACATGGCTCAGATCTTCCTCGCTCGAGATCTTGCTCGTGGCGTGGCGCGCGAAGGCCAGTGCGACCTCTGCCTGCGGAATGCCGCAGCCATTATCGCTGACGCGGATCAGCCGCCGCCCTCCTTGGCGGATCTCGATCCGAATCTCGCTGGCATTGGCATCAATCGCGTTTTCGATCAGCTCCTTGACTACGGACGCTGGTCGCTCTACCACTTCTCCAGCCGAGATCTTGCTCACGACTCGAGGCTGCAGCACCTGGATGGGCATAATGATTGACCTCAATCATCTCTCTGGCGGACAACTTCCGCGGAGTGCAAGCGCTTCATTCTAGCACAGGGCAATCCTCACGGCAAAGACTGACAAGCAAGGATTGACGATTGTGAATTCTGTCACCAGTTGCCTTTTTGCCCGATTTGTGCTACAATGGGTTGGCTTAGGTCTGAAGC
>CAYZKS010000008.1:31213-42121 GCA_964478725.1 uncultured Anaerolineales bacterium | reverse complement strand
GCCTTGGTCACCGGGAACTCCATAATGGCCCAGTCACCGTTCTGGGCGGCCAGCCATGCGTCGACCGGTCTGGACTGCACACTGCTGCTGCCCAGGGCAAATGGGAGCGGCGCAAACTCGACCAGCACCAGCGCTAAGGACAGCAACGGCAAAAGGCCTTGGCCCGGGGACCAGCGCCAGCGGTTGGCAGTCTCGACAAGATGCTTCAAGCCGAAACCTGCCAGGACGGAGACACCCAGTATGGCTACAAGTCCGAAGCGACTCCAGACGCGCATTGCGCTGAACAGCGGCAGGTACAGGTTAAGCAGCAGGGTGGGCATAGGCAAGTAGATGTGGCCCGCGACTCGCAGGCTGTAGGATGAGATGGGGTAGATGGACAGACGCCCGGTAAGCACGCCCATTCCCACAGTAAACGCACGTTCCAGCCATGCGGGCACGGGAATGTACACCGGCGCGTCCCTCCAATGCAACGTGGTCCCAAGGGATATAATGAAGAAGATCAGGCTCAGCCAGGCAAAGACATGTGCTACTTTGGAGCGTCGGCGCCGCAGAGTCGCCGCGGCCAACAGAATGGGGACCAAGCCCAGATATAGAACGTTTTCGTCAATGTTCGGTGCATAGTGGCGTGCGAGAACGGTGCCCCACATGGGCTGAAAGACGCTGGGATACACAAAGTCCAGTGGGCTGGCGGAGAACTGGTCTATGTAGCGCAGAGAATGGGGCCGCTCTCCCTCGCCCCAACCTTGAGCGGTAACCATGACAACGGGACCCACCAAGACAACTACCACAAATGCGAACACAAGAGCACGCCCCAGGAACTGCCTCTGCCACAAGCATTGTCGCCAAGGGCGACCTCGCAGTAGCACATAGAGCAAGCCGGCCAGCGCAAAGATGTAGGCGTAGTACCAGGATGAAAGAGCGCCAAGGGCGTAGAACAGCGCTGCCAGCAATGCATTCGATGCCCGCCGTTCCACAACGGTCTTGTCGAGGTATAGCAGCAGCAGTGGCAGCCACTGCGTGCCCATCAGCGGCAGATGGCCTGCGCCCATGTGCGACAGGCGATAGGGGGCAAATGCAAAGATCACTGCACCAACGAACGCCGCGGCGCGGCTCGCTGTGTGGTGTAGGATCAGCAAGTATGCGCCCAGGCCTGACAGGACGAAAGACAACAGTAAGATCAGATTGTAGGCCACGACTTCCCCGCAGGCTGTCACTAGTGGCAGAGCCGTTAGCGTGTTGGAAAGCGTGGTCTCGGACAACGTCAGGTTGTAGCCGAACGGATAGAACATGCCTGGGTTGAACATGAGGCGCGACAAGGGCGTCCGGCCGAAAACGCCGTCCCTCAACCAGCGCATCAGGTAGATGTAGTAGAAGCTATCCCCGGGAGCGGGGGCGCCGAGCACCCGGTCGCCAAGATGGGCGGACATGGGCCACGTCATCGCCACGCTCAAAGCAATGAAGACAACTAGCATGACCCAGTAAGTGCCGTATGGCGCGGTTCTGGAGGGCGGAAGCTTCCACCCTCCAGAACCATCATGATCCACAGGTGCTGCAACTTGCCGCATGCGCTCAACTACCTGCTGACTAGCCAGACTCCGAGCAGGATCAGCAGTACCCCTGCCAGGCCGGTGATCTTGAACTGCTCGCCCATCAAGGTCCAGTTGAAGATGGCCACGATCACATACCCCAGTGAAAACATCGGATAGGCGAAACTCTGTGGCAGCTTGGATAGGGCAAACAGGTAGAAAATGAAGCCAATGCCGTAGGCACCAATCCCAACGAAGACGAATGGGTTCAGGATCATGTGCAAGAATACGGCCGCGCTAATGCTGTTGATTGCCCCTACCTGGTTCATGCCTATTTTCATCAGTACCTGACCGGTGACGGCCGAGAAGACCGCCAGAAACAACAGGACCATGGGATTCATCCGAATTCTCCTCTCCTATTCCTATCAGTTTACGCGCCACACGTAGGTGCGGGGCGCGTCGGTCTCATAGACCAAAGTGAGCGCTCCAGGCTCTGACGCCTGCCATGCCCGAAGCGCTGGTTTGAGATAGTCCACTGTTGTGGGCGTCCAGAGGAACGCGTCTTCGATCACAAAGGACACGGCGCTGTCGCGCGCCGCCTGCTTCAGTCGCCCGGGGTCCGGCGAATATGGATACTCAAGCGCTTTTCGCCCTGTCAGTACGTACATTAGGTCAGCCTTGCGGCAAATCACGGTGGCGTCAGATGTACTGTGTGCAGCAATCCACTCCATGGCTGCGAGATAGTTGCCCCATACAGGATCCCGGGCATAGTCCACCGCAACCGGATGGCCTAGCCCGTAGCGCAGGTTGCGCCCGATCTGTCGGACAGTGCTTATCAGACTCGAGACCAGCAGCACGCCGCAGGCCAGCGCCAGTGCGTACCTATGCAACGATGCGCTCTTGCGCACAAGGAGGCGCAGGATGGCGTCGCCCGACCTTAACACATAGTAGACGGCGAACGGTATCAACGGTACGACCAGTCGGCTCTGAGCCCAGATGTAGCCCACGCAAGAAGCGAAGAACAGCACCACGTACCATTCGGTCGCCTCGCCACGCCTGATCTCAAGCAAGAAGCCCAGGATGACCAACAGCGAAACGGCAAGCGCGATGTAGATGCCCAAGTGGCCTGCCCAGGTCTTGGCACTCAAGGCATGCGGGAACAGGATGCCTGGCCAGATCTGCAGAGCAAACGTACGCAGATTTAATTCGAGGCGGCTCGACAACTCTGAGAGACTGGCCCTCTCCGTCCCGTACGGATCGCTGGAGAGGTACAGAGCAAAGTATCCCCGCCCCAAACCCACAGACGTACCCGTTCCGGGCATCCGGCTGCTGCGAACGAACCATGGCGCCGTCAGTAGCACCACGACCAGAGCCAGCAGCAGTGCGTGTTTGAAACGGCGACGTACAAGCAGGTACAGTACCAAGGCAACGGCCATGACCAGCGCAATGCTGCGCACGTAGAAGGCCAGGCCGAGGCACAGAGCCACCCACAACAGCCGGCGCCCTCGGGGTTGCGGCTCTCGCCAATAGCGCTCAAAACACACCAGGCAAAGCAAAGACAGCATCAGGTAAGGAATCTCTGTACCTATCTCGGTCGCAAAATGCAGTATCTCGGTATTCACAGCCACCAGCAGCATAGTCATCGCGGCCAGGGTCGCGTCTCGTCTTCTGAAGAATGCCCACACCAGCACCAAGCATACGAGGTACAGGAGAACAGACAGCAGTTTTGAAGGCACAATGGCAGCCAGCAGGTTCTGCGCCGTGCCTGTGATCCCCAGAAGGCCAGCTAGCAGCAAGGGGTAGCCTGGAGGATACAGCCCCATCTCAGGCATGCGTGGATCGCTGACCATGCGGTAGCCCTGGCCGGTAACCAGAGACTGGCCCAGTACCAAGTAGGTGGAATTGTCGCCGCCAGGCACCAGATGTGCATTCACTAGCAGCGCTGCCAGAGCCAGCCCAAGCAGCATGACGCAGCCCAGTCCGTACCAGTGCAGTCGCTTCATCTCGTCCATTGGTTTCTATGATTGGGGATGGACAATAGCAAAGAGATCCACCTCTATCTGGGTGAAAAGTCTTTCCGATACCAGCTGCGTGAAGCGGGAAGTCCTCAGATACTCTTTCGATAGAAAGTTGTCGGTGTGAGACAGCACCAGCCAGATACGCCTGTCGGTCGCCAGCAGCGGCCCGATGCGCGCGGCTAGCAGGTCGCGGTCGGTCACGCCGCGGCTGATCCCCACACGCGGGGTTGCGCCGCGATAGTAGTGTTCAAAAGGCAGCCAGATGTCCTCATCGACCAGGATGATCACATCGCCTGGCTCTTCCAACGCGCAGATGTAGCCGATCGCGCCGCGCCAGTCCTCTTTCTGCTGGTAGCGGTACAGGTTGGCAATCGGCCAGACGGAAGCCAACACGATAGCGGCAATTGCCAAGACCCGGAGCACCCTGCCGGGCATGCGCTCAACGCCGCGGGCCACGATCATACACCAGGGTGGCAAGAACGGAAAGATGTAGCGCAGCACCCAGAAAGACTGGAATTGTGAAAGGACAAAGACCGTTCCCAAGGGCACGAGCAAGTACAGTACGGCGAACAAGAGTCCGTCATCCAGCACCAGGCGCCGTTTCTTTACATCCACCAGGCTGCAGACGGCGCAGAAGCCGAAAATGAACAGCCCACCAAGGTAGAGCAGCCTGTTCTGTACGGTCGTTCCCAGGCTGAAACTGAACATCGTGCTCAGCACATCGCGTAGCGTGGGTGCCCCGTGCCATGTATCCAACAACCCCCACCAATAGGTGGTCTCTGAACTGAATACCCCTGCGAGGCCAACGACTGAAAGCGCTCCGACGCCCAACTGGCCGAGGAGCCAACGCCACCACAGGCCGGGGCGGAGGCGTCTGCGCCACAGCAGGTAGAATACGAACAGATTCTGGAATGGCACCAGAAAGAGGGCGAAGTAATGCGTGTTCATCGCCAGAGCGGTGCACAGGACGTACGCCAGCCAGTGCCAACGCTTGCCTTCATCCAGAATGAGGAGCATGCAGTATGCGGAGCCAAGGCCCAGCACAGCCAATAGGATGTACATGCGTGCTTCCTGGGAGTAGGCGATGTGCAAGGGCGAGATTGCCAACAGAAAGGCGCTGATGACTCCGACGACAGCATTGAACAAACGGGCGGCCAGGGCATAGATGGCCAGAAGCGACAGCACCCCGAGCAGCACTGAGAGGAGCCGGACGACGAACTCGGAGCTGCCTAGCGCCAACCAGACATGCAGTAGCATGTAGTAGAACGGCGGGAAGATGCGCTGGGTGCTCTGCACGAATTGCCAGAGCACTCCGTGCCTCGCCACCCATACGCTGTAGGCTTCGTCAAACCACAGGCTCTCGCTTCCCAAGGACGACAGTCGAAGTATGCTCCCACCCAGCAGGACCAACGTCACAAGCAAGCGGGATTGCCGCGTCGACAGCATGGGCGCACGTCCTGCGCTCAAGTTTTGTGTCTGTTCGGGTAGGCAGGCAGATGGCATAGCTAGCGCCCCCCACTCGTAGACAACTCGTATAGGAAGAGGCTGTGGATGCCCTGGAAGTCTCGGGTTTCCACGAGAGTGGCTCGCTCATCCAGGGCCAGCTTGGCCATGCCGGATGAATCACTGTAGTGCCCGCGCTCCCAGAACAGCCACACACGCTGGTAGCGCTGAGACAGGTCAGCTGTTACTTGCTGCGCCGCTGTCTCCGTCACGGGGATAGGCAGGTCGATGTTGACCGGTATGCGTTGGCGTGCATAATACTCGAACGGCTTCTCGTCCCAGCGTGGCGAGAAGAGCACCACATCTCCTGCTTGCGCCTGCCTCAACACCAGAGCGCTTGCGCTGCGCCAATCGGCGTTGCGCGGCGTACGCCAGGCTGCATAGTCACCCAGCAGGGCGGTCAGCGCCAATAACACCAGCGCCAAGATACGTACTCCACTCCACGGCAGTTGATGGATGCCTTGAGCCACCAGGATATAATAGGCTGGCAAGAAAGGCAGTAAGTAGCGCACCGTGTACATCGGCTTGAACTGGGATAGGAGCCAAACCGTCATCACTGGCACCAGGATATAGGTGACGCAGAACAGCAGGCTTTCGCGTTGACTGTTTCGTCCTTCCACGAGCTCAGCTCTTGTAGTGGCTGGCGCCAGCGCTCGAAGGCCTGACAGAAGGCAGAGCGCAAACACCCCGTACGCCAGGCGGCGAAGCCACACGGGATACAGCTGCCTGTCGGGACCGATGCTAAACTGCACCCAGGTATCTGCCAGCTCTCGCCATGACGGCTGGCCCACGGACTTTTCCACCCAGCCTCCGCCGCCTGTGGTGGACTGGCGATACAGGATGGGCAGCCAGGGCAAGAACAGCACGAAAATCGTGCACAGGGCCAGCAATATGAACCACAATTGCCTCCTCTGCACCCGCACCTTCCATACCCGGCCGATGAGGAACGACACTTGAAAAAGCAAGGCGAAAAGCGCAAAATAGTGTGTGTATAGCGACAACGTGGCACAGACCACGTAGCCCAACCAGTAGGGCCAACGTTGACGTCGCAAAGCCAGCAGCAGGAAGTAGCTCGCCAGTAGGCTCAAGACCGCGACCATGGCATACATGCGTACTTCTTGGGAATACGGAATGTGCATTGGTGATAGAGCAAGCAGCAACGCTGCATACATTCCGACGCGCGATCCGAACAGCTCCCTTGCCAGCGCGTAGGTTGCTGCTACGGTCAAGACCCCCACCACAGCAGAGAGCGCGCGGACAGCAAACTCGCTTTCTCCGAAGCGCAGCCAGAAATGCAAAACGAGGTAGTAAAGAGGTGGATGTATGTCGCCTGCGGCCCAGGCCACCACCGAGGGCAGGTTCAAGCGGGCAATGATGATGCTGGTGGCTTCATCTAGCCAGATGCTCTCATCGGCAAGCCCTGTGAAGCGCACGACTGCGCCCAGGAGCACCATCAGTGCGGGCCCCAGGGCAGGATGCCTCCTGGGAAGCACTTGAGTTGTATCGAGAGGGGACTGCCCAGCCTTGGCAGGCTGGTTTTCGAGAGGTGCTTTCATACCCAAGCCGTCTCAGTGTTTGGGGGCATTGCCCTGTGATGAGAACGGCGTCGGTCTCCACCAATTCCATTCCACACACCTGCTGCACGACGGTACGCTTTCCAGTTGGCCCTCGAGGTGCTTACGCCGCAGCTCAACCATCTTCGGTCCGTTCCAGGCCTTCATGACTCCATCGCGCACGTTGCCCAGAGGGTTGAGCGCGTTGTAGTCACGATCGCAGCAGACCAGCGTTCCGTCCCAATAGATGTGGACATGGTACCAGAGGTTCGGGCAGGGATAGCGTTTCTCAGGGAGGGCGACGGCCTCATTGTCCGTGCGCAGTTGGCTGATCTCCTCCATCTGGTTGCCCCATGAATCAAATGCCTTGACATACACGCGATCCACACCGGGGATCTGCCAGGCTCGTTTGAACTCATCGACTTCCGTGGCAGTAGGGCGGATATTGATGATCTGTATACTCGTGCGCGGCCCATTTCCGCGTTTGGCTTTGAGTTCGGCGAAACGCAGGATGTTCTCGCGGGTCTGCTCAAAATCGGCCCTGCGGCGGACACGCTCATAGGTTTCGCGCGTGGTGCCATCCAGGCAGAGATAGATGGCACCCAGCCCTGCGTCTAGGATCTGGCGGCTGCCCTCTGCGGTGAGAAGTGTGGCATTCGTGGAGATCTCCGCGTGCAGGCCGTGGCTGCTGCAATAGGCCATCATGTCATAGATCCTGGGGTGCAGCAGCGGCTCGCCCCAGATGTGCAAGGTGGTCGCCTGCAAATGGGGTGCCATTTCATCGATGATCTGCCGAAAGAGCGCATAGTCCAGCATGCCCTTGGGACGCGTGATCTGCCCCAATCCGTTGGGACACATCACGCACTGCAGGTTGCAGATGTTGGTGGATTCCAGGTACATCCGATCTGGATAGGTGTGCAATCGCGAGCGCCCACTGACGTAGGAGAGCCACTTGGCGAAAGACACTGCCTGTCGGCGGTAGCGCTGCAGGCGGCGCCCGACCTTGCTCTGCACGCCACTGAGCGGGCCTAGGACCATGCCTTCATCTCCCCCACTCGAAGCCTGGCGAACCTCTTGAACAGACCCCAACCCATCAGCCGCCGTGCGATCGCGCGCACGGGTCCCAGACGTGAGATGCGCCAGAACAGCGGCCCCAGGCGGCCTCCGAATGCATGCAGGTATACGCGTCGAGACTTGGCTTCCGTCAGGAGCAAGCGGGTCCTGTCAAGCCACTGACTCAAGACCGCGTCAGAGACCTCAGACACGTTCAGGAATGGAACGAGGTCTTCATCCGGATCGCTGTAGTAGTAGGCCTGCGTAAAGTCCTGATTGTACTCGATGCCAGGCCTCTTCTGGACCAATTCCTCCCATAGCCGTGTGCCTGGAAACGGAGTAGTGAGGCTAAACATGGCCTCATCCAAATCAAGTTCGATGGCCAGGTCCACCGTCTGTTGCATGGTCTGTTCGGTGTCGCCAGGCAGGCCCAGCATGAAGTAACCCTTGACTTGCAGACCCGCCTCTTTGGCCCAGCGTACGGCTTTTCGCACCTGCTCCAGTTGGATGCCCTTGCCGATGCGCTGCAAAATCCCCTGATTGCCAGATTCGATGCCGTAGTGTATGCGTCGGCAACCAGCAAGGTACATCTTGCGCAGAACTTCGGCATTGACACGGTCCACACGACCCAAGCACTGCCAGCGGATATCGAGCTTCTCTGTAATCAACTGGTCCGCGATGAGATGCAGTCTGCGCAGGTCAATGGTGAAGAGGTCGTCTATGAAGTAGAAGTTGCGCGCTCCATACTGCTCAATCACCTGCCGGATTTCGGAGAGGATGTTGTCCGGGCTGCGCTGCCGATAGGTACGTCCCACGATGCCTTTGAAGCAGTAAGCGCAGTTGTAGGGGCAGCCACGACTGGACAGCAAAGTGAACATGGGCTGCCCTTCGGGTGTGCACAACCCATAACGTCCCAGCTCGAACAGATGCCTCGCCGGGAAGGGTAGTGAGTCCAGATCCTGGATCAATGCCCGATCAGGCGTAGAAATGATCTCGCCACGGAGGCGAAAGGTCAAGCCTTGGATGGTGCCCACATCCTTGCCCCCGGCGTCGAGGGCTTGAACCAGCGCCAGAAAGGTTTCCTCTCCCTCGCCTCGCACTACGTAGTCAATCACGGGTGACTCATTCATCACACGCTGTGGGTAGACCGTCGCGTGTGGCCCACCCAGCACGATCGGTCTGCCCAAGGCAGCCTTGAGCAGAATTGCAGTCTCCAAAGCGCTCTGGTAGACGCTGGTCATGGCTGTGATTCCCACCAAATGGGGAGCATAGGCGCATACGTGCTGAACGCCTTCCCTCAGGGGCAGGTCGGGGTCCAAGCCAAAGTCAAAAACAGCAACCTCATGTCCTGCGCGTTCCAGGACTGCTGCTAGGTAGGCCAAACCCAACGGTGGGTAGTCATTGGCCCGTTTGTTCCACTTGGGGGATATGAGGGCAATCCTCATGCTATGCTAGTGCTTCCTTCGCCTTTGTAGTTGCAGTGCTCGTACCTCAGAATTTGCCGCACGCACTCGTGACTGATTCGATCCACGATGCCGCGCTTGGCTGCTTGCTGTGCCAATTTGTGCAGCGTCCAGCGGGTAAAGTTCAGGCCCAGGTCTCGCGGCCTGGTCTGGGCCAAGCGCACGATATCCCTTCTCTGCTGAGCTGAGAATCGCAGCCGCGGTCCACCCGAGTGTACGGTGCGCAGCCCTTGGCATCCGTGTAGGTTGAAACGATGGATCCATTTGCGCAGATTGGCCGGATGCGCTTTCAGAAGCGGGCCGATCTCTGGCACACGGTAGCCCTGCCTCGAAAGCAGAACCACGCGCGCCCGATGCCTCATTGCAGGGTCTCCGCCGGCTAGCCAGTGTCGCAACTGGCTTTCCTCCCCGTCAGTGAACTCGCGCACGTAAAGCGCCATGATTGCTTCTCCCTTCATCTCTAGCAAGGTATGTCGGCTTGCCCGATATGCGCAGGCGGGCCACTTACATTCTAACCTTGAGAGATGAATGGCCGATGAAAAACGGCTGCCCTGGGAGTTACAATCCGCTCATCTGCGCAGCCTTTTCAAGCAAATCATGGGCGCATTTCTTCAAATATATTCATATTCGTTTGAAAGGCCAAAAGAGGGATGGGATGCCCTTAGTCCTGCCCCTGGCTGGGCAGGCTCGAGAAGTCGAGCAGCAACTGGTTGTCTTCGGCGGCGATGTGCTTGGGCAAAACAAAGAGGAACGTGCTGCCCTTGTTCACCTCGCTTTCGGCCCAGATTCTACCGTGGTGGTACTCTACGATGTGCTTGCAAATCGTGAGACCCAACCCGGTACCTCGGTAGTGCCGAGTGGATCCACTGTCGACCTGGTAGAAGCGATCGAAGATCCTCACCAGCTCATCGGCCGGAATGCCGATGCCCGTATCGGAGACGGATATCTGCACCTTCTCTCCCAGATCAACAGCTCGGATCGTCACCTGGCCAGCGATCGGAGTGAACTTGATGGCGTTATCCACCAGATTGGTCAACACCTGCTCAATGCGCATTGGGTCTGCTTCAACCGTGGAGAAGCCGGCTTCGATCTGATTCACCAGCTTGACTTGCCCTTGATCTGCCGCCGGCCTGAGCTTCTCTGCAACCTTGGAGGCAACTTCCGAAAGCGACAACTCAGTCGGCCGCAGTTTGACCTGGCCGGATTCCAGTCGCTGGAATTCGAGCAGATCTGAGATGAGATTCTGCAGGAGGGCCGTTTGGTCGCGGACCGTGCCCAGGAAGTCAGATTGGGTAGCATTAAGGGGGCCAGTCTTGCCCATCAGGATAATGTCCACGAAGCCCTTGATGGAGTGTAGAGGCGTCTTGAGTTCATGCGAGACCACGGACAGGAAATTGGACTTCATGCGCTCCAGTTCTTTCTGGCTGGTGATATCTCGCAGGACGGCTACAACTCCGCGGGTCTTGCCCTCTGGGCCGGATACTCGCGATGCGAGGGCTTGGTAGATGGCGGTCCTACTGCCTCCGTCTGGTGATAGCGTGATCTCGCGCACGGTAGGCTCCGCCTGTCCCAGCAGTGCACTTCGAAGCAGAGACAGCAACTCCGCATGCGGTATGATCTGGGAAAGAGGTGCGCTTGCGGTTACGTCTGGCCCCACCTGGAAGATGTGAGTGGCGACAGGGTTCATCAGCAAGACGCCCAGTTCCGGGTCAGTCACGATCACCCCATCGCCAATGCCACGCAGGATCGCCTCGAGCTCATTACGCCGTTGCTGAACCTGCTCGTAGAGATG
>CAYZKS010000008.1:0-31113 GCA_964478725.1 uncultured Anaerolineales bacterium | reverse complement strand
AGCCCGAGCCTATCGTCAGTCAGGGCCCCCTCTCCAACATCGGAGGATGCCATGGAAACCACCTGGTTGCCCTCTTCGTCCAGCAGTGCCACTGAGCAACGCGCCCCCTCCAAAACCTGTGAAGCGTTGGCCACAATGAGTCGCAGAACGTCCTCCAGCGCCAGGGCGGAGTTGATGGCTTTGATGCCTTCCTGCAACGTGCGCAACTCCAATACCCTGATGCCCAGATTGGTGGCCATCTGTTGCATGGTTCCTGTCTTCTGATCAAGATCGACGGTGCGCTCCGCAAGCCGTCGGCGCAAGGCGGTCTCGCGCAGACGGCTGCGCTCATTGAGCCATCCTGCATAGACAGAAACCAGGACCACGGCAAACAGCAGCAGGTACCGCATTAGAAAGCCTGCCTCTAGCAGGAAGTACCAACTGCCCAAGGAGAGGTATAGAATGAGCACGTATAGCGGTCCCAATGCCATGGGAAACACCAGGACTGCGTGCCACGCAGGATAGTAGACCGCGCTTTTGAGCGCGAGCAAAGCGTAGAGCAAGTACATGTCGCTGCTGGCGCCGCCGCTGTAGTATAGCACCTGGCTGGCAAAGACGATGTCCGCCGCATAGGAGATCCAGTACATGGTCAGGCCCTGCTCGCGCGAATGCGTTGAAGTGAGACGATAGGTCATGAGCAGGTTCAAACTGCCGTAGACCAACACGCCGGCGGTCAGCCAAGGAAAGGTGCGGTAGGTCCGTGCGAAGCCAGTGCTCAGAATGCCGACCAAGAGCAGCAGCCATTTGACAGCCAGGCCTATACCTTTTTCGGTTTCGATGATGCTATTCAGATAGGGTGTGCCCGTCTCTGAGCGCTTGATCATGGCCATCCAACCATCCGTGCGCCTATCTAGGGGGTGCCGTCGCCGTGGCAGGCCGCGGGGGGCTGGGCGGTTTGGCTGTAGCCTCCGTCACAGGCGGCGCGACTGGCAGCGCTGGCACACGCGTCAGTGTGCGGGATGGAGCAGGTTTGGTGCGCGTAGCAGTTGGGTTCAAGGTGCGTGCAGCGCTTGGAGGAGGAGTTCTGGTTGCTAACGGAGCAAGCGTAGCAGAAGCAGACGCCGCATGTTCGACTGCTGCTCCAGGGCTGGGTGTCGTTGTAACGGTGTCAGTCGGTTGAGCTGTCTTCGACGTGTCCTTGTTCTCAGTAGGTGCAGGTGACGTCAAATGTACAATGGGGGTGGAGGCTGGCTGCACCGGCAGTTCTGGTATGTAACGCCACACTCCGTCCGCAGTTCCCGCCCAAAGGCTTTCGGGGCTGCGTGGGTCAATGGCCAATGAGAACACGCTCATCTGGCCCAATCCCTTCCTCAGCGCGGTCCAGTGCTCGCCACCATCGGTACTGACATAGGCAGCACCGTGCTCAAGACCTGCATAGATGAGGTTTGTATCCTGAGGGTGGAGAGTGATCACGGTAATGCGGCGGCCAGAGACTGGCCCCTGCAGTCTTGTCCACGCCGCGCCAGCGTTCCAGGATTTGAAGACCCCGTCGTTCGTGGCCACATACATCACGCTTGGGTCGAGCGACCCAAAGGCGATGTGGTTGATGTCCAGGTTGCCGAGGCCTTGGTTCATCTCTTTCCAGGTCATACCACCGTCCCACGTGCCGTAAAGACCTGCTCCTTCCGTGCCGATGAAGATCACGTTGGCATCTCTGGGATGGATCGCGAGGCACAAGACGCGCCCCTCCAGTCCACGCCATGCCAGGCGTGACCAGGATCGGCCGCCGTCCAGGCTGCGCAAGATTCCCGCGTTCGTGGCGACGTAGACTACACGTGCGCCAGAACTCCCGGCTGCCGAGGTCTCGTTCTGCACAGCCTGACCGCTCCCGCTGATTCTGGGAGGCATGACTGCGATGGCCTGAACCTCCTTGCCTGCCATGTCGCTTCCCACAGCCAGCCAGGTTGCAGCCGCATCCTCCGTCATGTAAAGCCCGGTGTTGAGAGCTGTGTACCCGCGGTCCATGAGACCCACACCCGCATAGGCGATGGACGGGACATCCTCGGCCACCACAAGCGTCTCGAGAACCACACGACCCCAGCCGTCTCTAGGCAGGCCGTTGTTGGCTGGTTGCCAGGTGATGCCGTCATCGGTGCTGCGAAAGGCACCGCTATCTGAAGTTAGAGCATACTTCAGGGGAATCGCGCCTGCGGCGGCAAGGATGCGTTTCACGTTCGTCCTGGGGAGGGCCACACGTACCCACAGGTTGCTGCCATTGTCGCGCAACGCCAATGGCAAACACAGAATGGGCAAAGCGAAGCAGCACACGGTGAAAGCGACCTGTGCTGCTCTTGTCTTGCGCAAGTGCCAGAAGTTGCCTATGTGCTTGGTTTTGCCAAAGGCCAGTTTCTCATTCACGCGGGTATCTATCTGATACGACCACCGCTTATCGCGGTGGCAGCGTCGGCGGCGGTGGCGGCGGTGGCGGCGGTGATGGCGTTGGTGATGGCGTAACCGTGCGCGTTGGCGTCTGAGTGGCGCGCGGCGTGTTCGTTGGTGTTGCGGTCCGGGTCGGCGTTGGGGTCGGTGGATTCAAGATGGTGTATACCTCACGCTCTTTGATGGCCGCTTCCACATGATCGCAATTCTCGATGGCCAGCACATTCCGATACTGCTGCAGCGCCTCTTCCAGGTTCCCGGCTGCGTTGTAGGCATCACCAAGCTTCAGGTACGATGTGCATAGCATGGCGGTCACCCTGCCCTCCATGTAGCCCGGACGGCTGTTGTAGATTTGCCGCAGGACGTTTACCGCCTGAGGCCAGTCCTTCTGATTGACAAAAAGATAGCCTTGCCGGTACAGGCTTGCCAGACGCTGTTCCTCGACGGCGCTCGCATCGTTGGGGTCGATGCTCAACGCGCTGTCAAAGCTCTGAATCGCCTGGTTGACCAGGTCGAGAGCATCGCCAGCCCTGGCCATCCACTCGACCCCTTGCCGGAAATAGGCCAGGAACAGCGTGCGTTGCACCTCACTGGTGCGAAAGGTGGGAGCCTCCTCCTGCAGCTCTTCGAGGCTACGAATGGCTTCTGCCCATTGGGATTGGCTGAATTGCTCCTCGGCTTCGGCAAGGCGTGCATCAAGCGTCTGCTGGCTCTTCACGAAATCGATTTTCTCACTCACGTTGCAGTAGGTGGGGTCCATCTCCTGAATCGTCTGCAGCTTATCCAGGGCCTCGACCCACAGCCCGTCTGCGATATCTTCTTCGACGCGGGCGCACAGAGAAGTCAATTGTTGGCTTCTCTGCGCCTTGGCATACCAGGTCTTGATTTCCTCGTTGTTAGGCGATAGCGCCAGCGCTTGGCCGTAGGCTTCAACGGCGCGATCGTAATCCCCCACAGTCATTGCAGCCCGACCCTGGTTCACCAAGGATTGAACTCGCGCCTGGCGCTGGTTGCCGATGAGCGTGTCCAGAGTGCCTGTGGCGTAAAGAATCAGGGCAAGGATCATGAGCAGCGACATGATGATGGCGAGAACGGGACCAAGCAAACCCCTGCGACCCGCCCGACTCTCGACTGCCCCGCGTGCTGCTCCGGCCTCGGCGCGGCCCACAGCGCTCGCCGCGCCTGCCAGCGCGGTCTTGGGCTGCTCGGGCTGCATCGCGGGCAACTGAATGAACATGTCTACTTCATTCAGAAGCGCGTCCACAACCCGGCGCTCGGGCGCAATCGCCTTCAGACGTTCGAAGCAAGCTTTGGCTTCGTTCCATTCTCTTCGGCGGTAGTGGGCCATGCCCCGTGCGTAGAGTGCATCCGCCTCATGCTCCGTCGTCTTTTCCGCAGAGGTGGCCGGTACCTGCGTGTTATCGGGATTTGGGTTCCCGGGATCTCCCAGCACGCCATGCTCCTTCAAGCTACAGACTGTGTCTTTGTGCTCAACGCTCCGCCTCTAGGGCGTAGCGGCGCATATCGGAATGCTCTTGCATCGCTGACATACCGACGGTCCGGGCCGCGCGCACGATGGCCGGCAGGTACAGTCGCTTCTCGACGTTCAGCACGCGCACGTCGTCCACGACGGTCCACGTATTATAGCGACTATCCACCCTGGTCGCGTTGGCAAGACAGAATTGCACTCTGCGGCCTGCGTATGGCCTGAGATCCACTGCGCCTTCGTGCCAGCCCAGGTCCATGAGGCGATCATAGTCCTGGGTCTTGTTTCCATCCGTATAGACCCAGGTGGGTTGGATGCTGTCCATCGTGCGCAGGCCGACGTTGAACGAGTCATAGTACCTGTTGTAGCGCTGGCTCCAGACCATGTCATAGGTGTACACGCGATAGCGAAAGATCAGTGTCGGTGCTGGCATGTCTGCGGAATTGGGCACGTCGATGGTTTGGGAGATGACAGACATGCCAATGGGCGCCCCGTTCCTGAGATTCGGACAGCCAAGCAGCACCGCGTGGGTATCTCCGCCGCTGAATGACTGTGTGAGCACCATGGAAGCCTGGCATTGTCCTGGCACTTCTGAGCCTGGCCAGGCAATCCAACCTCTCTCCCAGCCGGACCAGTCACCGGGCTCAAAGCTGCCGTTGACCACGGGATCAACCGAGACATACGCGTCAGGCGCGGAAGGCCAGGCTTCCAGATTGCCGGCCCGGTCCGAGGATCGGCTCCGGAAGTAATAGGTCTTGCCCGCACTGGCCCCTGTGAAGAGCGCGGACTTTTGTGAGGGGCCGGCGCTGGTCACGAACTCCTTCCAGGTACCGTTCACGCCCTCTCTGGATTGTACGTCAAAAGAGGCGATGCCAGATGAGAGGTCGCTTCCATCCCAGTAAACGGTGAAAGACGTGGAGCGGCTGTACGAGTCGGCATAGGCATAAGACGCGGGAGGCGTCTGGTCGATTTTGACGGTGCTGGTCAGCGCGTTCTCTGCATTGCCGGCATTATCCACCGAATAGTACGAGAACGTGATAGTGCCGTCGCTTGTGATGCTGAAAGAGGATCCCGTTTGCCACAGGCCGTTCCCGAGACGCCATTTGCTGCTTGAGCACTGCGAGCCGCCGTCCGTGCAGCTCAAGCTGACCTGCACTGGCGAGATATACCAACCGTCTCCACCCATGCTGCCCGAAGGGGTCGCAGTGGTTGTGGGTGGAGTGCGGTCGTATCTCAGCGTTCCCAAGGCTCTGTTTGTATGGTCTGCGTTGCAGGCCTTGTCAACAAGCCAGACGTAGATCGGGGTTTCTCCCTCAAGCGTGGTGGAAACCACCAGCGGTTGCAGGATTCCGTCCACGTAGACTCCATCGGTGGGTGATGCAGGCAGACTGCCGAGCTTGTAGTAAACGCCAGCCAGCCCGGAAAAGTCGCCTGGATTGGACCAGGTTAACGCGTAAGCATTGTTGCGAGTCCAACCAGCCGGATCGACTCGCAGGTCAGCCGGTGATGGAGGTGCCGTCCTGTCCAGTTTTACGAAGCTGGTGACAACAGCGCTGACGTTCCCGGCTCTGTCCATGGCTCGTGTCTCTAGAGTATAGCGTTTGTCATCGCATGCGGTGTACGAATTGCCGGTGGTCCAGCCTGCCGAGTTGACCTGGTAGCTGATCACGCCACTCGCCATGCCGGAGTGCACATCGGTGGCCACAAAGGTGGCTGTAATACAGGAATTGTACCAATTCATTGTACCACACAAGCTCCCAGACACGACAATATCGGGCGTGGGAGCAATACGGTCGATACGAAGGGTAACGGTCCGCCGAGTGCGTTGATCACTGCGCCCAGCCTTGTCCCGCAACCAAATGTGCAGGTTGTGCGCTCCGTCGCCGAGTTCAGCCGGCACCTGGATGCATGACAGAGACATTATGTTGTCGCCCGGCACGAGTGTCCCGTCGGTGGAAGTCGACGGTTCGTGGAAGCTATAGTAGGCTCCTGCGATGCCTGACGTGTCGCTTGGGTTCTCATTCCACCAGGATACGTCGAAACAGTTGATGTTTGACCAACTGGGCGGAGAGACGATCGGCACGTGTATAATGCTCCCGGGCGGAGTGAGGTCTATGCCCACCGTGAACGCCTTTGTTGGCTCGATGTTCCCAGCCAGGTCGGTAGCGTAGTACTGCACCACGTGTATCCCCTCGCCTGATATGGTAAGCGAGGCGCTTTGGGTGCGCGTCAACCAGGAGCCGTTGTCAATGCGATACCACAGGGCATCGAGGCCCGAGCTCTGTATTCCCGGGGCCGGGTCACTGGCGCTCAGGACCACTGCCACGGGCGACGCCACGAACCACCCATTCTCGCCTTGCAGACCATCGAGCTGGTGGACCGTGGTTGGGGCTGTCTTGTCGATCTTGAGCTGGCTGGTGCGTGTGGCTTCTCGATTGCAGGCCACGTCCGTTGCGCTGTAGGCGATGGTGTGTACTCCATCATCGGCCACCACAAAGGATGCTGAGCTTCCCTGGAAGGAAAGAGGTGGGTTGGCATCGACCTGGCAGTTCAGAGTGGATACGCCTGAAGCGGTATCCGCGGCGGACAGCCCCACAGTCACCGTAGAGGTGTACCAGCCATTGCGGCCGGTCCCAGTGTAGCTGGGGGCACTGCTTGTCGGCGGGATGCTATCGATCTTGATCTGTGGCGTGAGGGTCTTGGGGGGCTCTTGGTTGCCAGCGTGATCGTCTGAGTAGTACTCCACGCTGTGGGGGCCTTCGCCCGAAACCACAAAGGTGGTGGTCAGTACGCGTGTCCACCCTCCCGAGTCCTTGCGCCAGTAAGTGGCACTGATGCCCGAGGTTTCGTTGATGAGCGCCGGATTGGGATTCACGTCAACGGCAGTCAACTCCACCTGTACGTTCGAGGTGTACCAGCCCTGACAGCCCTGAATGCCCGTGACGCTGCCGATCGTGGTCAGCGGAGCTGCAGCGTCCCACCTGAACGCACCCGGCTGGGTGGCCACCCAGTTCTGGTAGTTTGCGTTTCCTCCGGCATCTCCCAGCCACAGGTAGAGCATGTGCGAACCCTGTACAGGCAGCGTCAATGAGACACTGTGGATACCGGCTCCGGAAGCGGGCGAGCCGGCAGACTGATCGCTATTGCTGGTCGGGGGCGCGTCCCATTTGTAGTAAGCGCGGGTGATGCCCAGTAGATCCGCGGGGTTCGTCCAGTTTACGACGAACGAGTTCAGCTTGGACCAAACCGATGGGAGTACGGATATGTTGGTGGGCTGAGCAGGCGCGGTCGCGTCGTAGATGAAACTGGACTGGCTCGGCACGCTTTGAACGTTGCCGCAACTGTCCACTGCCCTGGACTGAATGGTGTAGGTGGTTTCCACAGGGGGCTGAATCGGCAGCGACCAGTTGGTCGTGCCGGTGACGACGATCCACCGGAAGGCTCCCCACTGTGAACCATCGTACCAGCTGTCGTCCACTGCTCGACGCACCGCGATTTGCACACGGGCTACTCCGGAAGTCGTGTCACTGGCCGACCCTGTGATGGTCCCAGGCCACATGGACAGGTTTCCAGCGGTCGATACGCCGGACTGCGGCTCGACTGCGTCGTACGTGAAGCTCTGCTCGTCGGGCGCAGTCTGCACGTTGCCCGCCCAGTCAGATGCCCGCGACTGCACGCTGTAGAGTCCTTCGCCCAGCGTCACCGCATAGGACCACTGGTTTGCGCCCGATGCTGGCAGCCAGACCCGCGTGGCTTGCCAGAAGGAGCCGTCGAAGTACTGACCGCTGCTATTGCGCAAGGAGATGTCCACGGCGCGTACGCCGGAACCGGCGTCGCCAGCGGTGCCCACAATGCGTCCCGTCCAAGCGCTGCTGTAGCAGCCCGAAGTACTGATGTCAGAGGTGGGAGGTGTGGCATCGTATGTCCAGGAGGATTGCCCGAAAGTGGTCTGCACGTTGCCGCAGTTGTCCGTGGCCCTGGACTGGATGGCGTATGTGGTTTCCACAGGTGGCTGAAGGACCAAGGACCACTGACTGATGCCTGAGGCAGTGATCCACTGGAACGCGCCCCACTGTGTGCCATCGAACCAGAGGTCATCCAGCGCTCTATGCACGGCTACCTGCACGCGTGCCACGCCAGACATGGCATCCCCGGACGTGCCTGTGATTGTCCCTGGCCAGGCACGGTCGTATCCGGAGGTCGTTACGGCTGAGACCGGTTCATCGGGATCGTAGGTAAAAGTGCGCTGGCTTGGTACGGGTTGTATGTGCCCAGCCCAGTCCGTCGCCCGGGATGCGACCGTGTACGTGCCTGCACTGAGCGCAGGGGCAGAGTAGGACCAGTTGTCGGTGCCAACGCAGGACAGCCAAACCGCCGTGGCCTGCCAGGTCGAGCCATTGTAGTACAGCCCCGCACCATTGCGCAGCGTCACTTCGACCAGACGCACCCCAGAACCCGCGTCGGTTGCGGTCCCCTGGATCTGTCTGGACCAGGTCGAGCTGTAGCACCCTGAACTGCTGATTCCCGATGATGGAGCGCTGCGGTCCACCCGGACGTAGTTGGGGCCGCTCCAGGACCACTGGCCTGTGTTGTCCTTGATGGCAAACTGGATCTGGTTCTGGTTCGGAGTCTGCGAGTCCACGAATGACAGACCGGGTACGGTGAACGTAGCGGTGGTAGGCAAGAGCGGGGGCTGGACGTCGGGTGTGACCTCCACGTCATCGCTCCAGGTTGCTCCTCCATCAGTGCTGTAGTTGTACTTGCCGTAGGGCAGCAACCCGTCCTGATTGTACACTTGGATGGAACAGGTCACGGAGGTCTCTGCCACCCAAGCGGAAGGTTCGAATGCACTCCACACGGGGGTGGAGGCGAGTCGAGCAGAGGCGGACTGTAATGGGATGCCGCTGGCCCTGGTGGCGGTAAGCAACAGCAAGAACAGTAGACAGAATATGCTGATTGCCCATAGGGCTCTGGCCCTCATGGTTGTTTGTCCCCCTTCCGGGTAGCTGAGACTGTCAGACGAAGCCGATCTCGCGCACGTCGCGAGCGGAGTTGCGGCGGAGAGGATCTGCCTCAGCGGGTGCCTGGGCCGGCGAGCCGCAGGCGCCCTGCCTCTGGCAACACGCTATGCACGCTCGAATTTGTAGCCCAGGCCACGCACGGTCAGCAAGTGCTTGGGATTATCAGGATCGGCCTCGAGCTTCATGCGCAGGCGACGTATGTACACGGCTATCTGGTTGCTATCACCCTCGTAGTCGTACCCCCAGACCGCGTTCAGCAACAGGTCATGGCTCAAGATGCGACCGGCGTTGCGCATGAGACAGTGCAGAAGCCTGAACTCTATGGGCGTCAAGTCCGCTGTCTGCCCATCGGCGAAATGTATGCGGTTGCTTACCGGGTCAAGTGTCACATCGCCCACTACCAGGCGCGACTGAGCGTCTTCGGCCGAAAACGCCTCCGCGCGTCGCATGACCGCCTTGACGCGGGCCAGAAGCTCCGCCGGCTCAAAGGGCTTGGCCAGATAGTCGTCTCCACCCAGTTGCAGCCCGGCCACCTTATCTGCCGTCTCGCCCTTGGCCGAAAGGAAGATAACCGGAACGTCTCGTTTCTTGCGTATGCGACGGCACACTTCAAAGCCGTCTAGATGCGGCATCATGACGTCCAGAATGACCAAGTCTGGAGGCTCGCGTTCGATCGATTCGAGCGCTGCCAGCCCATTATCTGAGCTGGAGACCTGGTACCCTTCTTCACGCAGAAGAAAGGAGATCATCTTCACGCTGGGAGCATCGTCATCCACAACCAGAATACGCATGCGAAACTCATTTCTCCTATTGAGACGTGAAGGCCCAGGATTAGGTATGGCTTTGGACCGCACCCCATTATATTCAAGCCCGCAGCATACGCAAAATGCACCAAATGTTACCAAAAACCACACCGTAAGGTAACTCTTTGAGAACTCTTCACGTTCCACAAGCAGATTGCCGAAACGATGTCCAGCAGGTATAATGGGTGTGCTCCACAGGAGGCATGGCCTTGCCCCCAAAGGCTTCGGTGATCGCAACCGTCAAGAACGAGTGTAACTCCATCTCGCAGTTGCTGGAGTCGCTGTGCAATCAGACGCGGCCGCCGGATGAGGTCGTGATCGTGGATGGAGGCTCCAGCGATGGTACGCTGGCGAGCCTGCGGGCCTGGGAGTCCAGCCGCAGACTGCCCCTGCGGGTGTTTGTCGAACCGGCCTGCAACATCTCGCGCGGCAGGAATACGGCCATTGCCGCGGCGCAGGGCCCTTTGATCGCCAGCACAGACGCTGGCGTGCGCCTTGCTCCTGAGTGGCTGGCGGAACTCCTGGCGCCATTTGAGGGCAGTGGGGCCGCACCCGCTCGCGCGGTCGCTTGCGGCTTCTTTCTGCCCGAGACCATAGGCACGTTCGAGATGGCAATGGGAGCCACGGTGCTGCCGGCCCTGGAGGACATCAACCCAACCAGGTTTTTGCCTTCCAGCCGGTCGGTGGCCTTTCCCCGCAGTGCCTGGGAAGAAGTAGGCGGGTATCCGGAGTGGCTGGACTATTGCGAGGATTTGATCTTCGATTTCCGTCTGCGGGCCGCCGGCTATCGCTTTGTATTCGTGCCCAAGGCCGTTGTCTATTTTCGGCCTCGCGGCAGTCTACGGGCTTTCTTCAGGCAGTACTATCGCTATGCTCGTGGAGATGGGAAGGCGGATCTGTGGCGGAAGCGGCATCTGGTGCGCTACGTGACCTACTTAGGCCTACTGCCGGCTCTGAGTTGGCTCGGTGCGTCCGTTCACAGGCTATGGTTTGGTGCGTTGCTTCTTGGCGCAACGGTCATGTTGTGGACCCCCTACAAACGCTTATGGCCAGCAATTCGTTCCCTTGGCCTGGGAGAGAAGTGCAGAGCGCTACTGTGGGTTCCGGCCATCCGCATCGTGGGAGATGTGGCCAAGATGCTTGGCTATCCCGTTGGTCTGTGCTGGCGCTGGCGCCACAGGCATGCACTTGCAGGGTGGCAAGATCAGTCTCGCTGCATCTAGTTATGAGTCAGGACAGACATGGAGCTCTCGATCATCATCGTGAGTTACAACACACGTGACTTGTTGCGTGACTGCCTGCGCTCTGTGCTGTCTAGCCGTGGCATCACGGACTATGAAGTCATCGTGGTGGACAACTGCTCGCCTGATGGCAGTGCAGAGATGGTGCGGCATGAGTTTCCCCAGGTGCGTTTGATTGCCAGCGCCATCAACGGGGGCTATGCGTATGCGAACAACCTGGGGCTGCGTGAGGCCCGGGGCAGGCACCTCCTGCTGCTGAATCCGGATACTGTGCTCCCACCTGCTGCTCTCAGGGACATGCGGGCCTTCATGGAAGAGCATCCGGATGCGGGCGTGGCCGGGCCCAAACTGGTCTTGGCCGATGGCAGGCTTGACCTGGCATGCCGGCGCAGCTTCCCTTCGCTGGATGTGGCGTTCTACCGCCTGGTGGGTCTCAGTCGGCGTTTCCCGCATAGCCCGCGCTACAATCGCTACAACCTGGGCTACCTGGACCCGGACCAAGTTGCGGAAATCGACTCGGTGGTGGGTGCCTTCATGTGGATCAGGGGGGAGGCTCTGCAACAAGCGGGCCTGTTGGACGAGCGCTTCTTCGCCTATGGTGAGGACCTCGACCTTTGCTATCGCATCAAAGTGCAGCATGGTTGGAAGGTGTACTACAACCCGGCGGTAGTGGTGACGCATTACAAAGGCCAATCCATGCGTCAGCGCAGCATGGCAATGACGATTCACTTCTATCGCGCCATGTGGCTTTTTCACGCCAAGCATTACGCTGGGCACACATTCTTTCTGATAAACTGGGCCGTGGCAGCAGGTACCCTGGGCCTGTGCGGCCTGGCTTTGATCATCACCGCTCTGCGGCCGCCGGAGAAACGGAAGGTGGGATTGTGAGTCTGATACTCTTGACCAACGATGACGGCGTCTGGGCGCCGGGTCTACTGGCTTTGAAGCAGGCCATGCAAGAGGTAGGCGAGGTCATCGTACTGGCTCCTGATCACAACTGGTCGGCCGGCGGGCATACAAAGACGATGCACAAGCCGCTGCGAGTGCACGAGACCAGGTTGGCCGATGGTAGCCTGGCCCTGACGACCAATGGAGGACCATCGGACTGCGTGGCGCTGGCCGTCTTGGGAGTGTTGCCCAAACGGCCTGAACTGGTCGTGTCTGGCATCAACCCTGGGGCCAACGTGGCACAGGACATGACCTACTCAGGTACGGTGGCAGCGGCGATGGAGGGGCTGCTCTCAGGACTGTCGGCGGTCGCTGTCTCGCTGGCGGTGACTGAGGACGGGGCCATGAACTACCCCGTGGCAGCCCGGTTTGCAGCGACTCTGGCCCGCAAGTTGTTGGCCAGTGGGCGTGCTGGCTTGCTTCTGAATCTCAACGTGCCCGATCTGCCCTGGGAGCACCTTTCCGGTGTAGAGATCACCCGCTTGGGCCAGCGCGTCTATCAGGACGTGCTGGTGGAGCGCGAGGATCCTCGCGGCCGCAGATACTATTGGATTGGTGGCGAGCCTCCCACCGATATGCTTGAGGAAGGCACGGACGTGGCGGCACTGGCGGCACAGCGCGTTTCTGTTACGCCATTGCAGCTCGATCTCACCGCCTACCAAGCCCTGGAT
Source organism: uncultured Anaerolineales bacterium (assembly GCA_964478725.1). GTDB lineage: Bacteria > Chloroflexota > Anaerolineae > UBA2200 > UBA2200 > CAYZKS01. The sequence goes on along the minus strand of CAYZKS010000008.1, from coordinate 18,525 downwards.
GAACTGCGCGATTGGCAACTGCGTGTTGGGTAGCGTCCAGCAGTTCAAGCCCGCCGTTTCCGAGGCTGGTCGGCGGCGGTTATAATATTGGTGACGCGAGGAATCCCTTTTGGACAGTGAAGTCCAGGGTAGGCTCGGACATACCCATACATCCCACGGACGGGAGAATAGGAGGGAGCAAGTTGGCGAGCAACAGGAACAGGTTTGCCTTCTTTGAGGGCAAGTTCGTCCCCATCGAAGAGGCCAAAGTCAGCATCATGTGCCACGGTTTGAACTATGGAACGGGCTGTTTTGAGGGCATTCGCGCATACTGGAACGAGGACGAGAAGCAACTGTTTGTCTTTCGGATGCTAGAACACTATGAACGTCTGCACAACTCCTGTGCCATCCTGCTGATTGAGTTGCCGCACAGCGTACAGGATCTGGGCGACCTGACCATCGAGCTGTTGCGCAGGGAAGGCATCAAGGAGGATATGTACGTCCGACCCCTTGCTTTCAAATCCCAGGAAGGGATCGGTGTTCGGCTGAAGGGTATCAAGGACTCATTCGCCATGTTTGCCATACCCTTTGGCAGGTACATTGAGCAGGAGGAAGGCGCCAAGGTGTGCGTTTCGTCCTGGCGCCGCATCTATGATACCTCCCTGCCCGCGCGGGCCAAGTGCACAGGGGCTTACATCAACTCGGCATTGTGCAAGAGCGAGGCTGAGATGAATGGCTTCGACGAGGCCATCGTGCTCACCCGTGGTGGCTCTGTGTCCGAGGGCAGCGCCGAGAACTTTTTCATGGTGCGCGATGGCGTGCTTATCACCCCCTCCGTGACCTCGGACATCCTGGAGGGCGTGACGCGCCTGACGTTGATGCAGTTGGCACGCGATGAGCTGCACATTCCCGTGAAAGAACGCAGCATCGACCGCACCGAATTGTACGTTTGTGACGAAGCTTTCCTGTGTGGCACGGGCGTGCAGGTAGCGGCGATTGCCAGTGTCGACAACAGACCAGTGGGGGACGGTCACATTGGCCCGATCACCAAGAAGTTGCGTGACATGTACTATGACATTGTACGTGGCCGAGTGCCCAAGTACAGGGCGTGGTGCACACCAGTGTTCTAGCCCGCTGAGTCACAGGCGCTGAGCGCCGCGGCGCTTGTGACTCAGCTTGCAGAGCCCAACGGACTGAGGTCTCTGGCATGGAAGAGCGCATCGTCTCTCCGAGACGCAGAACGGAAGAAATCGTCCTTGACAAGAGCCTGCGCCCCAGGCTTCTCTCCGAGTACATTGGCCAGGACAGGATCAAGGAGAACTTGAGCATTTGCATCGCGGCTGCCAAGGAGCGAGCCGAGCCACTGGATCATGTCCTGCTGCACGGCCCGCCTGGTCTCGGCAAGACCACGTTGGCGCATGTGATTGCCAACGAGATGGGCGTGAACGTCAAGATCACGTCGGGCCCGGCCATCGAGCGTCCAGGCGACTTGGCTGCGATCCTGACCAATCTGCACAAGGGCGAGATCCTCTTCATCGACGAAGTACACCGGCTGGGTCGTGTGGTTGAAGAGGTGCTGTACCCAGCCATGGAGGACTTTTGCCTGGATATCGTGATTGGCAAGGGGCCAAGTGCCCGCAGCATTCGCCTTCAACTGCCACCTTTCACCATTATTGGCGCAACCACGCGTGTGGCACTGATGACCTCGCCTCTGCGGGACCGTTTCGGAGTCTCGTATCGCCTCGACTTTTATGATTTGCAGGCGATGCAGACAATCGTGCGACGCTCGGCTCGTATTCTGGACATCGTGGCAGATGAGGCGGGGACGCAAGCCATCGCGCGGCGTGCGCGTGGCACTCCGCGCGTCGCCAACCGACTTCTGAAGCGTGTGCGGGATTATGCACAAGTACGGGCGGCAGGAGCCATCACTGCGCCGGTGGCGCAAGAGGCGTTGAGCCTGTTGGAGGTGGATGACCTGGGTCTTGACGATGTAGACCGCAAGATCTTGCGCGCCGTAATCGAAAAGTTCGGCGGCGGGCCGGTTGGACTTGAGACCATTAGCGCTGCGCTCAGTGAAGAAGCGGACACGATCATGGATGTCTACGAACCCTACTTGCTGCAACTGGGCTTTCTCGAACGTACCCCTCGCGGGCGCATGGCGACTCCGCTGGCTTACAAACACCTGGGATTGCCCTATGTACAAGGGCCCGAACAACCCGCTTTGCTCTGAACCTGCCAAGGCCATCGTCGTAGACGCTGCAGGGCAGCCCCTTTCGCCATGCTCACCAGACAAAGCCCGCCGCATGCTCTCCGAAGGCAGAGCGAGACTGCTGTGCGAATCTCCCTTGACCATTCAGTTGCCGTGGACTGCGCATCTCAGATCCAAAACCGTGCCTGCGCCTGCGGCGACTGGACAAGGCAAACGTCTGCTCTTGCACGTCTGCTGCGGACCATGCAGCACGTACAGCATCCGTCGCCTGCGAGAGCAGGGCTTTGAGCTGAGTGGCTTCTGGTACAACCCGAACATCCATCCATTTGAGGAGCACGAGCGACGCCGGGAGTGCGTCCGGCACTATGCCGAAGATGTGCAGTTGCCCATGCTATGGTGGGAAGAGTATGAGATGGCCGATTTCATGCACGCCGTGGCCGGGCACGAGGCATTTGGCGAGCGATGTGGCGTGTGCTACCGCTTGAGACTGGAACGCACAGCGCAGGTGGCTCAGCAGCAGGGCTTTCATGCCTTCACTACGACCCTCCTGATCAGCCCATACCAGCGACAACCTCTCATCCGCAGCCTGGGAGAATCTCTGGCTAGTCAATACGGGGTGGAGTTCTACTTTGAGAACTTGCGCAAGGGATGGAGCGAGCGCAGCCTCCTGGCGCATCAACACGGGCTGTATCAGCAGCGCTATTGCGGTTGCTCTTACAGTGAAAGGGAAGCAAGCCTCAAGCGTGCAGCTTCAGCTGAAGACGAGCGCTGCACATAGGCCGGTCTTCTTCCCCCCGTGTGTAACCACGCCCGCTAAACAAAGGCGAATCGCGCTGTGAAGTGCCGCAAGAAGGGCGGCTCGTAGGTGTAGCGCATGCCGCGAATCTGCTCGCGCTTTCGATAAATCTCCCCTATCACGTCTGCAACGTAATCCAGGTGCGTTTGCGTGTAGACCCGGCGAGGAATGGCCAGGCGCACCAGTTCCAGCTCAGGGTACTTCGTCTTTCCACTGGACTCGTCCTTGCTGGCAAACATCACACTGCCGATCTCGACAGCGCGGATGCCCCCTTCTAGGTAGAGGTGGGCCACCAGTGATTGCCCAGGCAGCTGCGCTTGCGGGATGTGCGGCAGGAAGCGGCGTGCATCCAAGTAGATGGCGTGGCCTCCGGGCGGCTCCACGATGGGGACGCCCTGCCCCAATAGTCTGTCGCCCAGGTATTGCACCTGGCCGATGCGGTGCTGCAGATACCTCTCATCCAGCGCTTCACGCAGCCCTCTGGCCACGACTTCCAGGTCTCGACCTGCGAGGCCTCCATATGTGATGAACCCCTCCCATAGAATCAGGCGCTGGCAGGCCTGCTGATATAGCGATTCATCATTCATGGCCAGAAAGCCGCCGATGTTCGCCAGGCCGTCCTTCTTGGCACTCATGGTGCAGCCGTCCGCATACGAGAACGCCTCGCGCGCGATCTCGATAATGGGCTTGCCTGCGTACCCTTCTTCGCGTTGTTGGATAAAATAGCAGTTCTCGGCAAAACGACAGGCGTCGATGAACAACGGAATGCGATAAGCAGACAGGACCTGCCTGGCCGCACGGAGGTTGGCCATGGACACGGGCTGTCCGCCGCCAGAGTTGTTCGTAATGGTCAGCATGGCCAAGGGTATCCTGTCGGCGCCGATGTCGCCAATCAGTCGCTCCAGGCGCTCGACATCCATGTTGCCCTTGAAAGGGTGATGACTGGTTGGCACAAGCCCTTCCGCAATTGGCAAGTCTACAGCGTGTGCGCCAACCTGTTCGACGTTAGCGTGCGTGGTGTCAAAATGCGTGTTGCTGGGCACATACTGGCCGGGTTTGAGCGTGGTAGCAAAGAGCACTTTCTCTGCAGCTCGGCCTTGATGGGTAGGCACAAAGTAACGGAAGCCAAAGATGTCGGAGATGGCGTCTCTCAGGCTATAGTAGTTGCGACAGTAGGCATAGGCCTCGTCGCCGATCATCATGCCGGCCCACTGGCTGTCACTCATGGCTCCAGTACCGCTGTCCGTCAAGAGGTCAACATACACGTCTTCGCTCCTGACAAAGAACAGGTTGTATCCGGCCTGGGCCAAGATCGCGTCCCGCTCCGAGCGTGTGGTCTGGCGAATAGGTTCGACGACCTTGATCCGATACGGTTCCGGAACGATGCGCGGCATACCCCTGACCTCCCTGTCGTATTGGCGCGCCGCTTCTGGTGTGCGCAGCCTGCCACCGGCATTGTACCACCATATTGCACAGAAGCGCTATTCTCAGTCGTGACCCGCCAGGGTTGTGTTTGAGAATGCGCCGGAACGAGCTATAATGCGGTGCACGCGAGAAGCTCGGCGCGCTCACGAGCGTGGGCTGCGTCGCGATGCTCGGAAGGAGCGGGACAATGTCCAAGCACATCCTTGTGGTGGATGACGACTTTGCGGTTGCCAAAACCGAGGAACGGGCGTTGGTGATGGAAGGCTACCGGGTCTCCGTCGCCCACGGCGGCCACGAAGCCCTGCGGATTGCTCGGCAGGATACACCCGATCTGGCGGTTCTGGACATCGTCATGCCCGGCATGAGTGGCGTGGAGCTCTGTCAGCGTCTGCGTACCTCCCCTGGCCTCTCATCCATGCCTGTGCTCTTCTTGACAGCCAAGGGCGAACTTACCGACAAAGCAGAAGGCTTTGGCGCTGGTGCCGACGACTACCTAACCAAGCCTTTCGATGTGCGGGAGCTCGTGATGCGCGTACGTGCACTGCTGCGGCGAGCTACGATGACATGGCAAGGGTCCGAACCTACAGACCTGGTTGCAGGGGGCATGCGTTTGGACCGGCGCAAGTTCACCGTGACCACGCAAGAGAAGACAATCCTGCTGACACCTGTGGAGTTTGACCTGCTTGCCTTCCTGATGAGCCATCCTGGCCAGGTATTCTCTCCTGGAAAGCTCCTACAGAGTGTCTGGGGCTATCCTCCCGAAGCCGGCAGCAACGATTTGGTGCGGGTCCACATCAAGAACATACGAGAAAAGATCGAAGTTGATCCATCTTCGCCCCACTACCTGCGCACGGTGTCGCACCACGGCTATACTGTCGACGAATAGCCACTCCCCATCCTTGCCTTGGTGTTCGCTCCAGACTGACGGGTGCGCTCATGGACTTCTTGCACGTTGATGAGGAAACAAGGTGATACACCTTCGCTCTCGAGTCCCAGGCAACACCCGCACATGACTTGCGGCAGGAAGAGGCTCCTATGGCGGATGAACGCATTCTGATTGCTGACGATGAAGTGGATGTGCTGGACATGTGCGTTCGTGCTCTCTCGTTGGAGGGTTACCGAACCTCATCTGCGCATAACGGCATGGAAGCCGTAGCGCTGGCCAGGAAGCAGCAGTTTGACCTGTTGCTCACGGATATCAAGATGCCGGGGATGACGGGACTGCAGGCCTTCCAAGCCGTGCGGCAAGAGAACCCGGACATTGTCGGCGTGGCCATCACGGGGTATGGGGCAGTCGATACGGCCATCGAAGCGCTTCAGTTGGGTATGTCGGATTTTCTCCTCAAACCGTTCTCCTTGGACGAGTTGAGCGCGGCCATCTCCAAAGCTCTGGAGAAGAAGAGGCTGGAAAGAGAGAACGCTCGGCTGAAGGCCCTGATTCCCCTTTTCGGTCTGAGCCAGACCTTCATGACCGTTACCGAATTGGACCTGCTATTGCAGCAGGTGATGAAGACGGCAGTCCAGGAGACTCATGCCCATTTGGGCGTGCTTGTCCTCAAGAACGAGTCCAGTGGTGAGTGGGAGGTTGCTGCGGTGGTCTCAGACTGCGGCGAGGAAGCCCCGACTCCCAAGTACATGCTGAGTGAGGAGATTGCCCGGCAGGCCGCAGAGGGGCAACGCGCCGTTGTCTGGGTCGCTGATTCGCGCCAAGAGTCATTCTTTGCGGCCAAGGCTGCTAATGCCCACCTCAAGACAGCAATCGCCCTGCCGCTTGTCGTCAGCGGAGAGACCATCGGCACCTTGGGCCTTGGAAAGCGGCAGCGGACGGCAGCCTTTGCTGCCAGTGATGTGGAGCTACTGTCTGTGCTCGCGAGCCAGGCTGCCATCGCCATTCAGAATGCTCGCCTCTTCACGCGCATCCGCAATGCTTATGATAAGCTCTCCTCTCTGGATCATCTGAAGAGCGAATTCATCAATATCGCGGCTCACGAGTTGCGCACTCCGCTGGCTGAGATCAACACCTATCTGGCGCTTCTCGAGCAGGAGGTGAAGGAACAGAGCAAGAGCCACGTGCATGCCATTGCTCGGGCAGCGGGTCGCCTTGGGCTGGTCATGAACGAAATGACGGATCTCAAGTTCCTGGAGGCCGGGCAGGTGGGGCTGCAACGCACCCAGGTGTCCCTGCCTGAACTTGTGGCTGAGGTTCTGGAATCACTTGGACCGCAAGCTGCCAGCAGGAATGAGACCATTCGGCATCAGGTCCCCGATAGTCTGGTCTGCATTTCCGCCGACGGCCCGAAACTCAAGGTGGCGCTCAGCAATCTGGTCAGCAACGCGATTGACTCAACGCCCGAGGGGGGAGAGATAAGCGTGGAGGCTATTGCGGATGGGAACAGCATCCGGGTTGCTATTCACGACACCGGCATGGGCATTCCTGCAGAAGAACGCGAGTGGATCTTCAAGCCCTTTCACCAGTTGGAGAGCTCCCTGATTCGCGAACGCGGAGGCATGGGGGTTGGCCTGGCCATCGCTCGGAACGTGGTCGAGCTACACGGTGGACGCATCTGGGTCGAGAGCGAGCCAGGCAAAGGCAGCACGTTCTTTTTCACTATCCCTGACTGTCTCTGTTGAGCCCATGCGAGCCCGGTGGGAGGAAACTGGCCTCGAGCGTTGCGAGCGGATGGCTACACTGGGCTTCGCGATCAGGGCACCGTGGTCTCGGGTGTGGATGCTGGTCTACTTCTTCTGGCCTCCATTGTAGGCGCGCACACCGTGCATGTCCTGCTTCACCAGCCTGAGCGCTCGCTTCTCTGCCTCGTATAGGATTCGTTCCTCATCCAGAGTGACCAGCTGACCATCGCGCATCAGAACCCGCCCGTCCACGATTACGTGGCTAATGTCCGGACTCTTCGCTGAGTACACGATATTGGACAGCAGGTTGTGGCGCGGGCGCAGGTGAGGCTTGCGGAAGTCAAACAGGAGCAGATCCGCGCATCGACCTGGCGCAATCACGCCGCTGTCAGAGAAACCCAGCGCGCGAGCACCATTCTGCGTGGCTAGCCGCAGGGCCATCTCAGCAGGCAGAATGACGGGATCCAGATGGTGGCTCTTCTGCAGCAAGGTGGCCAGGCGCGCCTCTTCTAGCATGTCCAGATCGTTGTTTGATGCCGGGCCGTCTGTGCCCAGAGCCACATTGACGCCGCGTGCAAGCAGGTCCGGAACTGGCGTCACACCCATGCCGAGTTTCATATGGCAGTTGGGGCATTGTACCACATGCACTGGCTTCGTCTGCAGGATATCCATGTCCTCTGGAGTGATCCATATGCTGTGTGCCGCTATGGTAGGCTGGTCAAGAATGCCGCGCTGCTCCAGGAAGCGCACGGGTGTCACCCCATGCTTGGCCAAGGAGTTCTCCAACTGGTCGCGGAATTCCGATAGGTGGATGTGTATGCCCACGCCTAGTTGGGCGGCTCGCTGTGCCACGGTCTCCAGAAACGCTGGTGGGCAGGCATAGGGAGAATGCGGGCCCAATACGGTGCGGATGCGGCCGTTGGCTGCTCCCTGCCAACGTTGTACGAACGCGATGCTCTCCTCCAAACCCTTGCCGATCTCGGTGTCCGCGCCCATGCCGAACACGCACCAGGCAAGGGTGGCGCGCAGGCCGGCCTCCTTCACGACGTCGGCGACTTCGTCCATGAAGAAGTAGTGATCCGCGAAACCCACGCTGCCCGAACGAATCATCTCGGCTGCCGCAAGGTATGCGCCCCAGCGCACATCCTCTCGCGTTAGCGCCGATTCGGCTACCCAGATGCGCTCGTTCAGCCAGCGGTCAAAGGGCAGGTCGTCCGCCCAGCCGCGCTCAAAGGTCATCGCGGCATGTGTGTGGGCGTTGAAGAAGCCGGGCAGCGCTACGTGATCGCTGGCGTCGATCGTCTCGTCCGGATGGAGGTCAGGTGGGACTGCGCCTATGGTGCGTATCCTGCCATCGACAATGGCGATATCGGTGCCATACAGTACGTCACTGTGGTCGTTGAGCGTGATAACGTCAGCGTTCTTGATCAGCAACCTGGTCATTTCGCTCTCCCTGGTGGAGTATAGCACAAGGGGCCTCTGTAAGAGAGGCCCCTTGTGCTCGAGGCATCACCGATATCGCGGTGCAGACTAGAGTGCACCACTCCCGGCGATGCCCCTACGTTCGTGACTGTTTGACATGGGCATCACCTCCTTGAACCGAAGATGGCAGGGTGACTTGTCGGTGTTGCCTGGGATGAATGCCCCATTATATGCGAGGGCTTCCAGGCTGTCAAATCGCTGCAGTACCCAAGTGGGACGATTCTGACCGATCACCCACCCGCAACTCGTTGCCGTGTTGCTCTCAATAGACTCTACTTGGTAGTTGCGCACCTTTTCCGGTAGAATAGTGAGTGAGGCCGACAAAGGCCATGTTCGTTTGACGAACATGCTACCGTCAGGAGGCAGTCTTGTCAGAGCTCACAGATCTGTACGCGCAGATTATCGGCTGCACCAAGTGCGCTCTCGCGCAAGGGCGCTCCAACGCAGTGCCCGGAGAGGGGCCGGAAAAGGCGCAAATCATGTTCATCGGCGAAGCGCCCGGCTTCCACGAAAACCGTCTCGGGCGCCCGTTTGTTGGTGCTGCGGGCAAATTCCTGGAGGAGTTGTTGGCGTCTATTCAGATGCATCGCGATGATGTCTATATCTGCAACGTGATCAAGTGCCGGCCTCCGAACAACCGGGAGCCTTTGCCGAATGAGATCGAAGCCTGCGCGGCTTACCTGGATCGGCAGATCGAGCTCATCAAACCACGGCTGATCGTCACGCTGGGGAGATATTCGATGGCCAAGTTCATGCCCAAGGCCAGCATCTCCAAGGTGCATGGGATACCGTCGAAGATTGGCGAATTCCTGGTGTTGCCGATGTTCCACCCGGCGGCTGCCTTGCACCAGCCCAAGTATCGAGCCGATATCGAGAACGATATGCTCAAGATCCCAAAGATCCTGGCGGAGGCGGACGGCGTGGAACGGGTGCAGCTGGATCAACACGCCGAGCAATTGAACTTGTTCTAGCAATGCTTACGCCAGCGTCCCGCTGATAGCGTGAAAAGGGCGGCCCCGCTTTCGTGACAGCAGTGGAACGCCTGCGACTTGTGGAGGATGGATTGGAAGACAACAAACTGAAAGTGATCGCGTTGGGGGGCTTGGGACAGATCGGCAAGAACATGATGGTGATCGAGTACGACAACTCGATGCTGATTGTTGATGCCGGCCTGATGTTCCCCGAGAATGACATGCTCGGCATTGATATCGTCATCCCGGACATGAGCTACATCCTGGAGCGAAAAGACAAGGTCACTGCAATCATCATAACGCACGGTCACGAGGATCATATCGGTGCGCTTCCCTACTTGCTGGCTCAGGTTCGGGCCCCCGTGTACGCCACTCGGCTCACACAGGGGCTGTGCCAGGTAAAACTCCGCGAGAGCCGCATCAATGCTGTGGACTGGCATCTTATCTCGCCTAGCGATGTGGTGCCTTTGGGCCCGTTTGAGCTGGAGTTCTTTCACGTTAGCCACAGCATCCCCGACGGCGTTGGCATGGCAATCCAGACACCGGTCGGGCTGATGGTTCACAGCGGTGATTTCAAGTTCGATCATAGTCCAGTCGATGGTAGACCCACCGATTTCGCCAAGCTGGCCGAATTGGGTCACCGCGGAGTCTTGCTGCTCGTGTCCGACAGCACCAATGCAGAAACGCCCGGATACACTCCTTCAGAAACCATGATCGCCAAGACCTTTGAGGAGATCTTCTCTCGTGCCCAGGGTCGCGTCATCGTAGCTACCTTCGCCTCCAACATCTCGCGCATCCAGCAGGTGATTCAGACTTCGGCCAGGTATGGCCGTCGGACTGCGATCGCAGGTCGCAGCATGAGCAACAACGTTCGCATGGCCGTGGAACTGGGTTACCTGGACATAGCGGAAAGGTCGCTGTTGAGCCTCGAAGAGATTCAAAATCAGCCCAAGAACCACGTGACCGTTGTCTGTACTGGCAGCCAGGGCGAACCCACCTCAGCCTTGGTGCGCATGGCGCGCGGCGAGTATTCACCCATCAGCCTGATACCGGGCGACACAGTGGTCGTGTCTTCTACGCCAATCCCGGGGAACGAGGAATTGGTGAATCGCACGCTGAACAACCTCTTTCGCCTGGGTGCGGACGTGTACTACGATGAACTGCTGGACGTGCATGTCTCTGGCCATGGCAGCCAGGAAGAATTGATGTTGATGTTGAATATGGTGCAACCCAAGTTCTTCGTGCCAATCCACGGCGAATATCGCCACCTGGTCCTCCATGCGCGCCTGGCAGAGCGCGTTGGCATACCACGGCAGAACATATTCGTGCTTGAGAGCGGCCAGGTTCTGGCCTTGGATCAGAACTCTGCACAGATTGCTGGCAGGGTATCCGATGAATACGTGCTTGTGGACGGTCTGGGGGTTGGCGATGTGGGCCAGGTTGTGCTCGAGGACCGTAGGCTGTTGTCACGCAACGGATTCCTGGTTGCATCGCTCGTTGTAGAAAAGGGCACTGGACGCCTTCTAGCTGGCCCCGATATCCACTCACGGGGGTTCGTCTACGTACGCGAGTCCGAAGAGCTGCTCGAGCGTGCTCGTGCGGTGGTACTTGAGACCGTCAAGAATGGTGGCAACCGGGTTGGCCTGGGTGCTCAGATCAAGGAGGCCCTGACTCGCTTTGTTTACAATGAGACCAAGCGGCGCCCTCTGATCTTGGCAGTGGTCTCAGAAGTGTAGGACATGACGAAGCACAGGCAGAACAAGCGAAGACAGGGACGTTCCCCCCACATCTCGATGAACGTGTGGATGGAGGTCGTGGGCGTCGTGTTGCTGGCTGCGGCCGTTGTCACCGTGTTGAGTCTGCTCTCCTTCAGTCGCAGCACAGTGACGGGCACCTGGCTGCATCTATTGCGGCTGGCTTTTGGCTGGGGCGCATACGTTCTGCCCGTGGGTTTGGGGGCGGTCGGCCTGTGGCTCTTTCTATACGGCTTCGGTCATCCCATTGGCATGCCAGGGAAGGGCGCTGTTGGCGTGCTACTGCTCTTCCTCGGGGGCTTGGGAACGTTGCACTATTTCTCGGTTGCTCCACAGCAATTGGCATCGGCTGGAGGAGGAGGGGGCCACCTGGGATGGTGGGTCAGTCAATTCCTGATCGATGCCTTGGGCGATGCGGGCGCTTTTCTGGTGTTACTGAGCGTGCTTGTCATCGGGTTTGTCGCGCTGCTCGGGATCTCAGTCATGGATATGGTGCGGGGCGCAGGCAAGTTGTGGAAACGCCTGCATCTCTGGTACCAGGAACGCTCAAGAGGGCCCGATGAAGTTGCTCCTTTGCCCACGGATGATAGCCCGGCCGCACGCCTGATGTCCGGCCTTGGCGAATCCAAGCGACCTGTCACCACACCTAGCGTCAAGCGGCCCGGGCCTCAGGGCGACCTGCTCGTCCCTCGTGTGGTGGGCGAAGCTCCGCAGGCGCCGCCTGTCGTGGCAGTCCAACCGACGGAATGGCGTCTGCCTCCATTTGAAGACATCCTGGAAAGGACTACGGATCAGGAACTGAGCCAGGCAGAGATCCGCTCTCGGGTGCGCATCATTGAGGAGACTCTGGCCAACTTTGGTGTGCCCGCGAAGGTGGTGGAGGTCAATCAGGGACCAGCAGTCACACAGTTTGGAGTCGAGCCAGGCTTTGTCGAGCGCAAGGACTCCTTCGGCAAGACCAGGACGGTCAAGGTCAAGGTGAATCGCATCAGCGCCTTGGCCAACGACCTGGCACTGTCTCTGGCAGCCTCGCCGATTCGCATTGAGGCGCCCGTGCCAGGCAGGTCTCTTGTGGGCATTGAGGTTCCCAACGTGAGCACTTCGCTGGTGAGCCTGCGCAGCGTGGTCGACTCGGAAGCTTTTCAGAAGGCAGACTCTGGATTGCGCATTGCTTTGGGGCAAGATGTGGCCGGACAGCCGGTGGTGGCTGATCTGGCGCAGATGCCACACCTGCTCATCGCCGGCGCAACCGGCTCGGGCAAGTCGGTCTGCATCAACGCCATCACCGCCTGCCTGCTCTTGAACAACACTCCGGATGATCTGCGCCTGATCATGGTGGATCCGAAGATGGTGGAGTTGAGCAACTTTAACGGGATTCCGCATTTGCTTGTGCCGGTTGTGATCGAAGTCGAACGCGTGGTGGCAACTTTGAAGTGGGTCACCAATGAGATGGACCGTCGCTACCGCGTGTTCTCCAAGTCCAGCGCGCGCAACCTTGAGACGTACAACCAGATGATGGAAGCTCAGGGAGCGGCTCGACTGCCCAGCATTGTGGTGATTGTGGACGAGTTGGCAGATCTGATGATGGTAGCTCCGGAAGAGGTGGAGCGTTCTATCTGCCGCATTGCACAGTTGGCGCGCGCAACGGGCATTCACCTGGTGATCGCCACGCAGCGACCATCGGTGGACGTGGTGACGGGCCTGATCAAAGCCAACTTTCCAGCACGCATCAGTTTCGCCGTTACCTCCCAGGTGGACTCGCGCGTGATCCTGGACACTACGGGCGCGGAGAAACTGCTTGGCCGTGGCGACATGCTGTACATGGCTTCCGATTCGAGCAAGATGCTGCGTTTGCAGGGCTGCTACATCTCCGACGCAGAGTTGGAGAAGCTGGTTGGCTACTGGCGGCACTTCCCTGCTTCTACTTCCCTACCGCCTGGCGCGCCTCTGGTGCAACAACCCCTGTGGCAGGAAGTGATTGCCAGAGAGAAGGAAGCCGCCGGCCAAGATGACCTCCTGGCCCGATCCATCGAGGTGGTGCGAGAAGATGGCCGAGCATCGATCTCACTGCTGCAACGCAGACTGCGCATAGGATATTCGCGTGCGGCACGACTGATCGATACCATGGAAGAGATGGGCATCATTGGGCCCGAGGTAGGCGCGGGTCGAGGACGTGTGGTCTTTCCAGACAGTGAGCAGAAAGCCAAGAGCAGCGATCCACGCGGTGGCGGTGAATAGCCGTCCGAGTGAGGTTATGCCCTGAGTGGAGAATGCCCCTGATGAGCAGTTCCATGGGTAGCGACGAGCGATCGCAGAGACCATTCTACCATATGCACACAGATGTGTTTACGTGGCATCAGTACCAGGGTAGGCAAAGCAACGACTGCGCAGCGTACTGCATTGCCATCGTCGGGAACGCCATACTCAACCGTCCACAGTTCGATGGAAGCAGTGTGGCCCGGGAGATGGAGAGGCTGGCCTGGGTGCGCGGCCTGCTGCCTCATCTCACCCTTCGCAAGCTTCCCGGATGGGCCGCCCTGCCCTGGGGTATCTCAGGGTATCTGCAGAGCAAGGGCATTCCAGCCAGGTTGCGCTGGATGGGCAACATGGAGGACCTGCTGCGCAATATCCGTGAAGACCGCTTCACCATCGTACTGGTCGGCGGCCTTGAACGGGACTCGCTCGTAGCGTGGGCGCATGCCAAAGTGCTGTACGGCTACGAGCCTCCGACCGGCCCTGAAGTGCCAAGCCTGGTCCGCCCCAGGCATGGTTTCTACTTCGTCGACCCGGGCTATGAGAAGGGCCAGTCTGGGTTGCCGCATCTGCCACCAGGCATATTCTGGCAGGATGAACAGGAGTTCAAAACGGGGTGGAGCAGCCTGTTGCGCATCTGCATTGAGGCAGGGCCAAAGGTGTCGGTGTGGCCATGACCCTAGCATCGACCCAGGTCGCAGGCGCGGCGCGAGCAAGCGAAGGCATGGAATTGCTGCGAGATGGCGCTCGTGCATTTGGGCTCTGCCTTACCGCCGAGCACGTGCAGGCCTTTCAGATCTACCATCGCGAGCTCAACGTCTGGAATCGAAAGTTCAACCTGACGACCGTGACGCGCTACGAGGACGTACAGATCAAGCACTTCCTGGACTCGCTGACTTGTCTGCTGGCGTTGCCCATTCCCGGCGCGCCCAGCCACCAACCCCTCCCGGACGTCGTCCCCCTATCGAGCAGTGAGGTGCCTTTGCAGTGTATTGACGTGGGCACAGGCGCTGGTTTTCCTGGTCTGCCGGTCAAAATCCTGCGTCCGGCGCTGCACATGACTCTGATAGAGTCCTCACGCAAGAAAGCCCAGTTCCTGCGGCATATCACGGCGGTCCTGGGCCTGACGAGTGTCAACGTGTTGTGTGCGCGAGCCGAAGAAGTGGGGCAGGATTCGCTGCATCGCGAACGCTACGATGTGGTGCTAGCACGTGCGGTGGCAGACCTCAGCGAGTTGGCGGAATACTGCCTGCCACTGTGCCGCAAAGGGGGAACCTTCCTCGCACAGAAGGGGCAGGCGATCGAGGAGGAGCTGCGCAAGGCGCAGACTGCCCTGCAGTTGCTGGGGGGCCAAGTGCGCGAAGTGAAATCCTTGCGCTTGCCTGGTCTGAGCGAGATGCGATCACTGGTGCTGATAAACAAGGTACAGACAACCCCGCCCAAGTATCCGCGTCGGCCTGGGGTACCTAAGAAGCGCCCGCTGCTGATGGAGTGATTCTCTCCAGCCTGCCTGCGCATACGCGCCAGAGGGTGGCCTGCGCCACGAACTGCGGATCACAACGTAACGCATCGTTCGTGGTCACGACCACTTGCTGAACTGGGGCGATGGCCTGCATCACGAGACTGCGGCGAGATGCGTCAAGCTCAGAGAATACATCATCCAATAGGAGAACCGGCGGATCACTCTTCTCCTGCGTGACCCATTCCAGTTCTGCGAGCTTGATGGAAAGCGCGATGGTGCGCTGCTGTCCGCGCGAGCCAAAGGTATTCATGTCCACGCCATCAACCAAGAAGCGCACATCATCGCGGTGCGGTCCGACGGTGGACATGCCTTGTTCCACATCCCTGGAACGCACTTCCCGCAGTTGCGCAGCAAAAACGGTCGTGACGTCTTGCAGGAGCGGCCTGACTCCCGTTTCGGCCGAGGTATCTTGCTCCAAGGGCAGGACGGTCTGATAGGCAATGCCGGGAGATGGCTGCCAGTGTACGCTGGCGCAATACTGCAGC
The DNA here is from genome assembly GCA_964478725.1 of uncultured Anaerolineales bacterium. Lineage (GTDB taxonomy): Bacteria > Chloroflexota > Anaerolineae > UBA2200 > UBA2200 > CAYZKS01. The sequence goes on along the minus strand of CAYZKS010000008.1, from coordinate 3,018 downwards.
CGCAGGTGCTCAGTTTCACCGGCGAGCGCAGGGTGGATGCGCTGGACAATCTGATCCAGCTGCGCCAGGACCTCCTGGCGCCGAACCGTGACATACGCCCCGTGCTCGCTCAAGCGCTGATCCCAGAAGGCGAGCTCCTCTGAGCCGTTCGCGCGGCCGCGCAAGGCCTTGAGTAGATAGTTGCGTTGTGTCAGGACTTTATCGTAACGTCCCAGTTCGTGTCTGTACCGGGGGTCGATCTGACCGATTGTGTCATCGAGGTAGTGGCGACGCAGATGGGGTGGGCCTGCCACCAGCTCGATGTCTTCGGGTAGGAAAAGCACAACGCTGAGTACGCCGACTGCATCCTGCGCACGCTTGGCCACGCCGTTCACCCGCGCCTGCCTGCGCCAGGCCACGGCGTCCGCATTCCAGCCCTGCGCGAGCGACAGCTCGATCTGGCTGGCTTCATTCCCTTTTTCGATGCGAGCCGACAGGCGCGCAAAGGGTAGCTCTTCCTCGAGCGCGAGCCAGTGGACAAGCTCCCGATCCACGCTGGTACGTGGCGAACGCGTCCTGGACAGGTAGTAGATAGCCTCCAGCAGGTTCGTTTTGCCCTGCGCATTGCCGCCCTCGAGCAGCACAACGCCTGGAGGCAGGTCCATTTCCAGGCGTGCATAATTTCTAAAGTTGGTCAAACTCAGGTGCAAAATGCGCATGCCTTTTCCTGTCAGCGAATCCCACTCATTATACAGGCAATCCGCGTAGTGCAGTATAATAGCGTGACTGCGCCCGGGCGCGGCCATGCCAAGGAGTATTGCTCGCGTGCCCTGCCGCCCGAGGCATCGCGATCGCAATAAGCGTGTCCCCGCAAAGGAGTGGCATGAAGATACTGGTGACTGGAGGAGCGGGTTTCATCGGCTCGCATGTCGTGGACGCCTATGTACAACACAACCACGAGGTGGTGGTTGTGGATGATCTCAGCAATGGCAAGCAGGAAAACCTCAACCCCAGGGCGCGTTTCTATGCTCTGGACATCCGAGATGACAAGTTGGACGAGGTTTTTGCTGCTGAGAAGCCACAGGTGGTCAATCACCATGCCGCCCGAGCCAACTTGCGCGAATCCATGCTCAAGCCCATGCTGTTTGCGGATGTGAACATCTTGGGCTCTCTGCACCTTCTGGAACTCAGCCGCAAGCACGGCGTGCAGAGGTTCATTAACATATCGACTGGCGGTGCGGTCTATGGTGACCCCGCCTACTTGCCAGCCGATGAGAGACACCCTGTCAATCCACTGGATCCTTACGGAGCTAGCAAAGCCGCCTTCGAGCACTACCTGCCTCTGTATCGGACCAACTATGGCCTGGAGTTCGTGGTGTTGCGCTATGCCAATGTATATGGCCCTCGCCAGGACCCTTATGGCGAGGCAGGAGTGGTAGCGATCTTCGCCAACAAGATGCTGCATGCGGGACAGCCGGTAGTCAACGGCAGCGGCGAACAAGAGCGCGACTTTGTCTACGTCAGTGACGTAGCGCAGGCCAACCTGCTGGCGCTCTTCAAAGGAGATGGGGGCTTCTACAACATCGGTACGGGTGTGGGCACGTCCATCAACGCCATCTTCAGCAGTCTGAAAGACGCTACCGGCTATTCTGGCTCACAGGTGCACGGGCCGCCCAAGCCAGGCGAAGTGTTCAAGATCTACCTCAGCGCGGACAAGGCCAGCCGTGAGCTTGGCTGGTCGGCGTCCACTTCCCTGGGCGAGGGGCTGCTACGTACTGTAGAGTACTTTCGGCTCAAAGATTAGGCAGACCCAGTGCGCGTAGGTTTCAATGCCCTCTTCCTGAGCCAGCAGGGCACTGGCAGCGGCCAGTACGCCCAGCATCTGTTGCGAGCACTGAGGCGCATAGAGCCGCGGGTCGAATACCAGCTGTTCGCCCGGATAGGACAGTCGGCCTCAGTAGCGTGGAATGCGCGCGAGCTGTCGACGCCGTTCTCCGGCCGCCTCGACGATCTGGACAAGCTGTGGTTCGAGCAGGTGTCGTTCCCGCGAGCTTGCGCTCGGGCGCGAGTTGATCTCTGCCACGTGCCCTACTTTGCCTCGCCGCTACTGCCTTCTGTTCCGACTGTTGTCACCATCCACGATCTGATACCGCTGCTTCTGCCGGAATACCGCAGCTCGCTGCGTGTGCGGGCATACATGCGCCTTGTGGCAGCTTCGGCGCGGCGAGCAGCACAAGTGATCACCGACTCGCTGGCATCGAAACGGGACATCATGCAGTATCTGGGAATCGCCGCAGAGCGCGTGCACGCGATCTATCTTGCGGCTGATCCGGCTTGCCGCCCCGTCACCGATGAAACGGCCTTGAGCGCAGTCCGCGCCAAGTACGGTCTGCCCGAGGCCTATCTGCTGTACCTCGGTGGGTTCGACCAGCGCAAGAACCTGCGCATGCTGTTGTGTGCCTATGCAGAAGTGCTTCGAACCATGGGGCAAGCGCTTCCTGAGTTGGTCATTGCGGGAGGTCTACCGGCGGCCGACACTCCCATGTTCCCCGATCCGAAGCAGATCGCGCGCAAGCTGGGTATCGAGTCCCACGTTCGTTTTGTGGGATGGGTTGCGGAGGAGGACAAACCAGCCTTGTACAGCGCTGCCACGCTCTTCGTATTCCCGTCACTCTACGAAGGATTTGGGCTTGAGCCACTAGAGGCCATGTCCTGCGGGACGCCTGTACTGGCCTCCCGCTACTCCTCACTACCGGAAATCGTGGGTGAGGCAGGGGTGTTGGTGGACACCACGAGTCTGGACGAGGTCGCCGAAGGCATGCAGCGCTTGCTTCGGGATTCTGACTCGATGGGCGGCCTTGTACAGGCAGCCCTTCTCCAGGCTGCTCGATTCGACTGGGAGAAGACGGCCAGGGAGACCCTGGAGGTCTATCAGGTAGCCTGTGTGATGCCCCGGACGCAAGCGCCTGAGGACAAGTGAGTTCGGGCTTTTCGCTAAATCGTGCTTTTGTGCTATGATTTCTTTACCCTGAAGTGTTC
>CAYZKS010000007.1:0-42867 GCA_964478725.1 uncultured Anaerolineales bacterium | reverse complement strand
GATACTATTGTGTCACACATATTATACCATAGTTATGTGCATTTTGCAACTTGGGCTCATGGCCCGTTCCGGAGCCCAGTTGGACTACCGCGCTCTGCAGGCCAGCCCGGGCCGGGGCTGCTCGCGCGATCCAAGCCCGACCCGGACGGCCGATTTGACACAGAACAAATGTTCGAGTATAATAAGACTGTAGTATTCAAATGCACGAAAGACTAAAGAGGAGGCAGCGCATGGATCTGTCCCCCAAGCAACAGAAAATGCTCCAGTTCATCCAGGAATTCGTCGACGATAACGGCTACCCACCCACCATCAGAGAAATCGGCAGCGCGTTGCGCATATCCTCCACCTCTGTCGTCAACTACAACCTCAACATCTTGCAGCTCAAAGGTGCCATCCAGCGCAACCGCGATATCTCACGCGGCGTGAGGCTGATCGACACCAAAGTCCAACCAGCGAGCCGCACCATACAAGTGCCTATTCTGGGCCGCATTGTGGCTGGCCAACCCGTGCCAGTCCCTGATGACAACTTCTCTGCGCTCGATGTAGACGAGAGCATTGCATTGACCAGAGACATCGTGCAGGAACAGGGCCAGATCTACGCCCTGCAAGTGAAGGGCGACTCTATGATAGACGCCCTGATCCACGACGGCGACATTGTGGTGATGAAGCAGGAGCCGAACATCAAGGATGGTGACCTGGTGGCGGCCTGGCTAAAGACCGAAAAGGAAACCACACTGAAGCGCTTCTACTGGGAGAAAGACAAGAAGCGCGTACGCCTGCAGCCAGCACACCCCAACATGAAGCCCATCTACGTCAATCCTGCCAACCTCGAAATCCAAGGCAAGGTGATTGCAGTAGTCCGGCAGCTGTAGCGCCCAGAAGTTGCCATAAGCAACCTTAAATCCGACAGCTGAGCCTCTTGACAATAGAACATATGTTCTAGTAGAATGGCGCTAGCACATATGTTCTATGAATCAGGAGGCTCTGCTATGCGGCACCTGCTGGATTCACAGGCGAACCAGATCGAAGTCGTGCTCGCCAACCACAGAGTGTCCTCCCGTGTGGTGGGCGGCACCGTGACGCCTCGAACCGTACGCTTCCAATTGACCACGCGCATCGGCACTCGCCTGGCCAGCATCCAAGCGCTCTCCGAGGAGATTGCCATGTCCCTGGGGGCGCGATCGTGCCGCATCGTGCGCGACGGCGGAGCCCTGCACGTTGAGATCCCGCGTCCCGAACCGGCAAAGGTGGCACTCCTGGAAGTGTGCCGTCACCTCGCCTTTGCACCGCCCTGCTCGCCTGTCCTGGGCGTGGATCAGAGCGGCACCCCGCTGCTACTCAATTTGCCAAGCCCCGACGTGGCGCACGCCCTGATCTGCGGCACAACCGGTTCGGGCAAAACGGCCCTCGCTCGCGCCATGGCTCTCTCGTTGGCCCTGCACAATGCGCAGCGCAGCTTGCAGCTCCTACTCATTGATCCCAAAGGCCGTGGGTTCTCCTCGCTGGCGGGACTGCCGCACTTGCTGTGCCCGCCGATCACCGACGTCTCAGAGTGTGTGGATCGTCTCGCTTGGCTCGTGCAAGAGATGGAGCGCCGTGACGCAATGCGCAACAACAGCCCGCGCCTGGTGGTGTTCTTGGACGAATTGGCGGATCTCTTGCTCGTTGGGGGCAGGGACCTTGAGTTCGCCCTGACTCGGCTTTCACAAAGGGGCCGCGAGGCAGGCATCCATCTGGTGGCATGCACCCAGAAGCCTTGTGTAGCCGTCATCGGCTCACTTACCAAAGCCAACTTCCCGGTACGTGTGGTTGGCTCGGTGACCTCGGCTGAAGAGGCTCGGCTGGCGGCAGGAATTCCCGGCACCGGTGCAGAGCGCCTGCTCGGGCGCGGTGACTTTTTGTTGGTGCACAAGGGACAAGTCACCAGGTTCTGCGCGGCCTACGCATCCGCGCAGGAGGCCGAGCGCACAGCCAAGGGGGCAGCAGCCAGGCCCCGTCCTGCATCCTGGCAGAAGGCGTGCAGCGGTACGAAGGAGGACAGACCGGCACTCCCGGTCCTGCAGCAAGGAGGCATTCAGTGCGCAAGATAGTCGGGGTAACGGGTCTAGCATTTGTCGTGACCCTGGCGGTGGTGATCGGCAATCGAATGAGCGTCGAGGCCATGGCAGTCGTGGTCGGGGTGGTGTGCGGGGTGGCTGCCTGCATCCCAGTGAGCTTGCTGCTCATTTTCGTTTTGAACCGCGGCAGCCGCAAGGAGCAGCTCGGCGAAGAGTGGAGCGGGTACGGCCCGCATGGCGCCAGACAAGGAGCCTACCCCCCAGTAGTGGTCATCCAAGGTGGGACACCCGCGCCTTCGGGATTCCTGCCACCGTACTACTCCGCGCCGATCACCTCACCTGAAACGGCCCAGCGCCAGTTCCACATCGTAGGTGAGCAGGATGATTAGCGGGAGGGCGCTGGCCTTGACCGGCCGCAGGATGCGTGGGGTGGGGTATGAACCGATAGAGATGCGCCGGCGCAGGTATGGGTACATCCCAGAGGTGTTTTTCTGGCACGGTCACTCCTATCGTGTCCACGCGGTGGAGCGGTGCTGGACTGTAGTGGCTGGACCCCATGGCGACGGTAAGCTTTGCTTCCGCGTGCGCTGTGTCGAGGGGACGTTCGAGCTTTATCAGGATCTGCTGGGGAACACCTGGCACGTGCGCGGGATGTAGGTCTGAACCCGGGGCACGCTCGACGCAGGGAGTATGAGAATGGAGATGAAGACTGGTCTGCTCTGGTTCGACGATAGTCCAAGAATGCCGTCCGCGGACAAGGTGGTCAAGGCGGTTCGACGCTATCGGGAGAAGTTCGGAAGATCCCCTAACGTGTGCTACGTACACCCGAGTACTGTGGTTGATGTGCAGGCGCTCTCCGCAGAAGTTAGAGTGGTTGTATCTAGCAGCGTGCAGCCCAATCACTTCTGGGTGGGTGTGGTTTAGACCTGAAGTCTTACGGGCTGCAACATGGTCTGCATGCCCTGCGCGGACCTCAGCCAGGCGCGGCCGGCTACGGTTTGACCTCGAAGCGATAGCCCACTCCGCGCACGGTGCGTAGCAGCGCTGGGTTGCCCGGATCGTCTTCGATCTTGCCTCTGATCCAGCTCACGTGCACGTATAGGGTGCGCGTGTCGCCTATGTAGCTGGTGTTCCACACCTCTTTCATGATCACCTTGTGGCTCAGAACCTGCCCAGGGTTACTCATGAACATCTTGAGCAGCAGGAACTCCTTGGGCGTCAGCCGATGGCGCGTCTCGCCCTTGATCAGGCGTTGAGTCTGCAGGTCAAGCACCAGATCTCCCAACCGAAGAAAACGCGGTGCGGGTTTCTTTCGCTTTCGGCGCAGGCTTAGGTTGGACTCGACCGCCGCCAGCAGTTCGCGGAAGTCTGGCGGCTTGGTCAAGCACACAATCCCCTCTTGCTCTTCCAACGGTGACGGAGAGTCCGCCAAAGCCAGGATAGGTACCGACGTGACCTCCTGTAACCGCGAGCATACGTCCAGTGCCTCTATGTCCGAGGCCGGTGCGTCAAGGATGATCAGGCTCGGTTTGCGTTTGCGTGCCTGATGCGCGGCCTGTCTGCATTCCAGCACGGCAATCTCGTAGCCTTTTCGGGCCAAGCTCTTGCCGATTAGACCAGCGATGAGACCTCCGTCTTCGACGACAAGGATTTCCTTGGCCATCGCGGATACCTCCAGATATCGGAATGCAGTGTGACAGGCTCCTCAAAAGACAGGTGCGCCCTCGTGAGCCATCATTTCGCCCAAGTGAGGGCATTATACAGCACCAGCTGTCTCCGTGCAACGCGTGGGGTCCCGGGCAGCTTGATGTCCCATCGATTTGACGAAAAGGGACACTCATGCCATACTGGCTTTCACCCTATTGGATCTTCACGGGGCAGCGTGCTCTGGCTGCCTTCCGTGCACGCGCTATCGGCTCAGGAAGGAGCTCGGTGTCTTGAACAAAGTTCTCAGTGTACCCAACATCTCGTGCATGCACTGCGCGCAGCACATCAAGAAGGGGCTCAACAGTCTACCAGGGCTGAAGGCCGTCGAAGTAGACGTGCCCCACAAGCTGGTCACGGTGACCTACGACAATGAGGCAACGCTGGCAGCAGTCGAAGCGGCGCTGTCCGAAATGGGTTACCCAGTCGCTCATTAGCCTCACAAGTGTGCAAGCGTGACCAATCAGAAGTCAGACCTGCAGATCATTGAGAGCATCCTCAGGGGGAGCTACGTCGTCGCCATGGTCGGGCTGTCCGACGACCCTGACCGACCCAGCTTCGAAGTCGCGCAGTACTTGCAGGCGAGAGGGTATCGCATCATCCCGGTGAATCCCAATGCATCGGAGATTCTCGGCGAACGTGCCTACCCGGACTTGCTCTCGATTCCGGACCAGGTCGATGTTGTAGACATCTTCCGACGCGCCGAGGCGGTGCCAGCAATAGTAGAACAAGCGATCCAAATCGGTGCCAAGGCCATCTGGATGCAGGAAGGGATCGTAAACGAGGAGGCCGCGAGGCGTGCTCGGACAGCAGGTTTGCTTGTGGTCATGGATCGGTGCATGTACAAGGAGACAAAGCGCCTGATCGAGGCAGGTATCGTACTGCCAGCCAGCGGGGCAGGAATGAACCTCACGGAAGGCTGAAGGAGTAATCGCACAGAGATGACCCAAAGATCGCTATTGATGGTGCTGGCGATGGCAGTCATCATAACCGGCGTGAATGGCTGTGGTTCCAAGACGTCCACTGCAACCAGCCCCACGAAGAAGCCTGGATTCGATATTGCGGTTCAGGACTTGGATGGCAAGGCAGTCAGAGTCAGTGACCACTTGGGCAAAATCGTGATGGTCAATTTCTGGGCCATCTGGTGCGGCCCCTGCCGTTCCGAGATGCCTGACCTGAACTCTGTGTATCGCCAGTACCGCGAGCGGGGTTTGGTCGTGCTTGCTGTTAACGTGTCGGAGGAGAGCTCGGCCATCAAATCATACGCTGAGCAGCAGGGGTTAGTTCTGCCCCTGCTGAGAGACGTTGGAAACGCGGCCGGCAGGGCGTTGAAGATCGATGCCATTCCAACCACGTTCTTCGTCGACCGGGACGGACAACTCCGGCGCAAGACGGTCGGGGCCATGCGCAAGCAGTATATGGTGGAGCAAGTCGAAGCGCTCTTGAAGTAGCCGCTTCTCAGCGCTGATCTGCTCTGCGGAGAGCGCCCCACAGTGCTCTACACAGTCTTGAGATGCAACCGAGTCCGCTCCCAGAAGCGCATCCAACGGATCGAGAAGGCGATCCCAGTCATGACGACCCAATACCAGGCCACAACTCACTCAAAGCGCTGGCGCAGGCTAGGAGGCAGCGGCATCATTGTGCTGACCATCGTCTACCTGGTTGCGAGCAGTACCAGAGGCGCCACCGTCTATGCCTTGAGCATTCATGAGCTGAAAGCGCGTGGATCCGATGCCTATGGACAAGGTGTGCGCGTGGGGGGAACGGTGGATGGACCTTCCATCGCTTGGGACGCCCAGAAACAGGTCCTCGAATTCAGCCTGGTGGACGGTCAAGAGGCCCTAGAGGTCGTGTATCATGGAGCTCGTCCCGACATGTTTCGCGACGGCGCCCAGGCCTTGGTAGAAGGCAAGTGCCAGGACACTGGCGTATTTGTCGCCTCCAAGCTGCTACTCAAATGTCCCTCCAAGTATGAGGCTGCAGCCACTCAGACTGCCGACCACTAGAGGCAGGAGGAGCAAAGACAATGGCCCAGGCCGGCTTCATCGCCTTGCTGCTTGCCCTGGTGTCCTCTGTCTGTAGCGCGCTTGCTTTTGGCTGGGGGGTGCGAGCTCGCCAGTCCCGATGGGTTGGATTCGCTCAGAGCACCGCGCTCTTTGCGGGCGCCGCAGTAGCGGCCTCCACTCTCATCCTGCTATGGCTGTTGCTCTCGCGGGACTTTCAGGTGCAGTATGTCTACGCGCATACCAGTAGTACTCAGCCGATAGCCTACGTCGTTTCCGCACTTTGGGCCGGTGAAGAAGGCTCTTTCCTGCTCTGGCTGCTCTTCCTTGCGATCATCACAGCGATGACCCTGCTTCAGAAGCCTCGCTGGCCCGCCACACAATGGTCTTATGCCATGGCTATTCTAATGAGCGTTCAGGGAGTCTTTGCGCTGATCCTCATTAGCGTGCACAATCCATTTGTACTGCACGTCGCACGCCCCCTGGAGGGGGCGGGACTGTTGCCTGCGTTACTGAATCCGGGCATGCTGATCCATCCTCCGATCCTGTTTCTGGGCTACGCGCTGTACGCCGTTCCCTTTGCCTTCAGCCTGGCCGGATTGATGGCTGGGCTTGAGGGGAGCGATGCCTCCGCCCTCCGGCTCGCGATGCGTCAGTCACCATTGCGGCAGTGGAGTCTGATGGCATGGCTATTCTTGGGTCTGGGTATTCTCATCGGGGCATGGTGGGCCTATGTCGAGCTGGGATGGGGTGGGTATTGGTCGTGGGATCCGGTGGAGAACGCTTCGCTGGTGCCATGGCTTGTCGGAACTGCGTACCTGCATGCGCTCCTGGCTGAGGCTCGACACGGGACCTTCAAGCGCTGGAGCGCTGCCCTGGCCATCGCTGCATTCACATTGTGTATCTTCGCCACGCTTGTGACCAGGGGAGGCATTATCGTCTCCCCACTGCATGGCTTCTCAAGCAGCATCCAGCCCGTGGCGTTCTATCTCCTCGGCCTCATCCTATGCAGCATGGCTGTCGCCATCTGCCTTCTCAGATGGCGATGGCATAGCTTGATCGACGAGCGGGAAGGCGAGCATCTGTTGAGTCGTGAATCGGCTCTGCTGCTCACGAATCTGCTCCTGATCGGCTTGGCCGCCGCTATCCTGCTAGGGATGATCTTTCCAACGCTGCTTCAGCTTCTACAGGGCGTACAGATGTACCTCGACAACGCGTTCTATAACCGCGTCTTCGGCCCCCTGGCCCTGAGTCTGGTTTTCCTGATCGCCCTGTGCACGGTGCTGAGATGGAGCGTGACCTCCCCTCGTCAGTTGCTTCGGGCCCTGCGTTACCCTGTCGTCGTGGCAGTCGCCCTAGGTATTGTGTTGTTCGTGTTGGGGGTGCGCCAGCCCCACGCACTGTTGGCGTTCGTTCTTATCGCTCTCGCTACTGGCAGCATCGTGGCCGAGTTCGTGCACAGCGCTTGGAGGCGCAGTCGACTGCGTCATGAGAGTCTGGCTGGCGCGGCCTGGGGCCTTTCTCGGTCCGGACGGCGCCGCTACGGCGCGCGACTGGTGCATCTGGCGATCCTGCTCATGGGTGTGGGCATTGTCGGCTCTGCTGCATTCAAGACCGAGAGCAGGCTCATCTTGGCGCCTGGCGAGGCCGGCACAGTCAAGGGCTATACGTTGGTCTATGAGAACCTGAGCGTGCTGAGCGACATCGGGAAGCATCGCTTTGTGGCTACCATGGGCATCTACCAGGGGACAACCCGCACAGGCGCCCTTAGGCCGGAGAAGGACCTGTATCTCAACAGACAGGAGTTGTCCACCGAGGTCGCCATCCTCAGCACACTGCGCGAAGATCTCTACATCGCGCTTGACGTCCTGAACGAGGACGATACTGCTATCTTCCGAGTCAGCGTCTTCCCTCTGATCATCTGGCTGTGGGTGGGCGGCGGCCTGCTGTTTCTGGGCACTCTTGTCGCTCTGTGGCCGGACCCACCGCGATGAATATGAGTGCCTCAGTGACCTCTGAATCAAAGGCCTGCTACGCCGTTGAGGTTGAAGGCCTGAGCAAGAACTGGGGCCACACTGCTGTGCTGCGCGGAGTCAAGCTGCATGTACCCTATGGTAGCTCCGTGACCATCCTCGGCCCGAACGGCGCGGGCAAGACGACCCTACTACGCATCCTGGCCACGTTGAGCCGCCCGTCTGGAGGCAGGGTGCGCGTGGATGGCCTCGACCTGCTGCGCTTTGACCAGTCCATCCGCCAACGCATCGGCTTTGTCTCGCACCAGACGTACCTGTATGGGGAGCTATCGTCCTTTGAGAATCTGCGTTTCTACGGGCGGATGTACCGCGTGCCCGATCTCGAGCAGCGCGTGGTCGAGCTACTGGAGCAATTTGGGTTGGCTGAGCAGCGGGACAACTTGGCGCGTACCCTCTCGCGTGGCATGCAGCAGCGCCTATCCCTCGCTCGCGCCCTGCTCCATCGTCCCAAGATCCTGTTGTGGGATGAACCCTATGCGTGCCTGGATCAGCGCGCTGCAGATGCGCTCACCGGCATCCTGCGAGATCTGCGCATGAAGGGTAGCACCATCCTGATGACGACGCACGACTTGGAGCGTAGCGTGCAGGCGACCGACCAAGTAGCGCTCCTTGTGGCAGGCAAGATCGTATACGAAGCCTGCACACAGACCCTGTCGCGGGAACAACTCCTCGCCACCTACCTCGAGCGCACGCGGAGCCGCACATGACCGATTGGCGCGATGCGTTGAACGTCGTCGTCAAAGATGTGGCTACCGAAATGCGCACCAAGGAAGCGCTGGGAGCCATGCTTGTTTTTGCCCTGCTCGTGATTATCATCTTCAACTTTGCTCTGGAGCTGCGATCGGACAACGCCCGAGAGATTGCCCCAGGCATACTGTGGGTGGCTTTTGCCTTCGCAGGGATGCTAGGCTTCAATCGCTCTTTTGCGTTGGAGAGAGAGAACGCGTGCATAGAAGGGCTAATGCTCGCGGCGGCAGATCGCAGCATGATCTATGTGGGCAAAATGCTGGGCAACGTCGTCTTCATGTCGCTTGCGGAGATGTGCGTATTGCCCATCTTCGCTGCACTGTTCGACGTGCCGGTCCTGAACCCTGCCCTGTGGCTTGTGATCCTTCTGGGCACGCTGGGACTGTGCGCGGTGGGCACGCTTTTCGCGGTCATGGCCGTTAGTACACGCGCGAGGGAGGTGATTCTTCCCCTGCTGCTCTTCCCCATCACCGTACCACTAATCATTGCTGCGGTCAAGGCAACTGGCCAGGTTTTGGATGGCCAGCGACTATCCGAGGCATTCGTATGGCTGCGCCTGATGCTGGGCTTTGACATCATCTTTACCCTCTTGGCATTCCTGGGGTTTGAGTACGTGATTGAGGAGTAGGCCATGAGCCAACGGAGAGACTGCAGGCTTTTTGTCCTGATCGGATTGAGCGCGCTCAGCATGGCGGCGAGCCTCTGGCTTGTCTTCGGATACGTGCCCAACGAGCAAATCATGGGGCCTGTGCAACGCATCTTCTACTTTCATGTACCTTCAGCCTGGGTCGCATTCCTTGCCTTCCTGGTGGCTGCCGCGGCAGGCCTGTACTACCTGCTACGCTTTGATTGGCGACTTGATGCAGTGCAGGTAGCTTCGGCTGAGCTGGGTGTGGTCTTTAGCACCATTGCACTGGTGACAGGTTCGCTGTGGGCGAGGCCCATCTGGAACACCTGGTGGACATGGGACCCACGTCTCACCACCACACTGGTCATGTGGCTCTACTACGTGGCGGCGTCAATGCTGCGCGGCCTGGTAGAGACTCCGGAGCGACAGGCGCGCTTCAGCGCGGTCTTGTACATCATCGGCTTTGTGAATGTGCCACTGGTATTCTTGGCCATTCGTTTGTGGACAACCATTCATCCTGTGCTTTTCACCAGCAGCGGGTTTGCACTGGAGCCGAGCATGCTGCTGACCCTGGGGATGTCCGTGCTCGCGTTGACGCTACTCTACGCCTGCGTGTTGGCAATTCGCGTGCGCGTGGGAGTCTTGGAGACCGAGATCAGTACGTTGCAGCGACACTGGTCCACATTGCCTCACGCAGATGAAGGGGGTTTGGAGTGAGCAACACCGCATACCTGGTTGCTGCCTATGTCTTCCTGTGGGCAATGCTTTTCGGTTACCTGTACAGCATTGCGCGTAAACAACACGCTCTGGAGCGCGACATCCAGGCGCTGCGCCGAGCTGTTGAGCGGGAGCAGGCAGAGGAGTGACGAAGCTGCCTACAACCATGCCAGGCCTGCAGGACCCGTCTGCGGCCCGCCCGGCTAGTTTAGCACGCTGGACGCCCCTTGTCACAGCTGTCCTCAGCCGCATCGTGCATGCGATATCCTGGCACTGGCTCCTCCTGTTCAACACCGCCATTGGCGTATTCGCTCTTGTGCCGATCCTAGCTCCTGTGTTCATGTTTACGGGTCATGTGCGCATAGCACGCTTCATCTACGCCGCCCTGGGACTATCCTGCCACCAATTGCCAGAGCGCTCCTTCTTCCTGTTTGGGCCACGCCTTGCCTACACGCTGGACGAACTGAAGCTGCTGCTGGGTCCCGATGTTCCTCTGCGCTATATAGGGAACACGGCGATTGGTTTCAAGATGGCGGTATGTCAACGAGATGTTGCCATCTATCTGGCCATGCTCTTGGCTGGTACGGTCTTTGCCCTGGTCCGCCATCGCCTGCGGCCGCTGTCTTGGAGAGGATTCGCGGCCATGTGCGTGCCCATGCTCGTAGACGGCCTGGGGCAGTTGCTGGGTTCCTGGGAGAGCACACCCTGGAGCCGCGTGGTGTCAGGGAGTCTCTTCGGCGTCGCCTGGATCTGGCTGGTCTACCCTCACGTCGAGACAGCCATGCGCCAGGTGCGGGAGACGCTGGCGGCCGATGAGGCGGGCAGATAGATCGCACTGCCGTGGTTGCTCAATGTTGCTAGACAGCAGAAACCACCCTGAGAGGGGTGGTTTCTGCCGCCTTGCGGATGGGGGGATCAGCGCCGGCTAGCGTTGGTACTTGATGGTCAGCTTCGGGTGCCCCGTGCTGGACGTGTGCTCCGAACTGAGGAAGGAATAGGTAGCGCTGTTGCTACCTTGGCCGCGCAGCACCAAGCCGTTGTTTTCTTGGCCAGCAACCCAGCGTCGCACTGCTTCTGTAACGTCAATGCTGCGCCATCCCTTGCCAGGCGTCATCGCCACTGTCGCGAAAGGCACCGACAGCCGATCGGTTGCGGGATCATTGCACCCAGCTATGCCCCAGGGATAGCCGTGTTGAGCCTTCCACCAGTCGGCTTCCTTGCTCGTCCATGGCCGCGCTATCTCGAAAGCGTTCAGGCTCGAATTCTGCGCGGAAGCGTCTACGTACAGCTCGAGCTTGGCGTTCAGGATCTCTGCGTCAGGCGGCACAGCCGATAGGTCGAAGCGCAGCAAGGCCACGGCCGAGCCGTTACCGCTGACACGCAGCGTCCGGCTTGCGTCAAAGTTCGTGGTGGGCAATCGGTTGTCGAGGAAGCTGTCGCTCACGCCACGGTAGTTGCTCAAACCCTGCTGCAGAACCAGCGTGGACACCACGCGCGTGGGCTGGGGTGTCGGCGTGGGTGGTACGGGCGTCCGAGTAGGCTGCACAGGCGTTGGCGTAGGCGGTATTGGCGTCCGAGTAGGCTGGACGGGTGTCGGTGTGGGCGGCACAGGCGTGACCGCGGCTGTAGGTTGAGGAGTGGCCGTAACCGCGGGCATCTGGGTGGTATTCGTCGCATCTAGCATGGCCCAGGCTTCCCAGGCTTTGGTTCGCACAAAGTCGTATGAGAGGTAGGCGAATCCCCCATTGCCCCAACGCGTGCCCCAGGAGTTCACCAGCTTGAAAGCCCCCAGACTATCGTCATAGCCAACGACGACAACGGCATGGTGCCCCCACAGTCGCTCGCTGGCCGCGGGCACACCGATGACTGGCGACTGGCTGCGATAGAAGTAGAAGCTGTCGTAGACGGGAACAGAGAGTACAAAGGCATCTCCGCCAGCAAGATGGGCTTTCAGGCGGTTGATGTCCGCCTTGCCCTGGAACATGAACAGGTTGCCATAGCCCAGGGCTCGATAGGGCTGAGCAGCCTGCAGTTCTTCGGCAGTGGGCGCACGGCACTGTCCAAAACCGCGCAAAGGAAAGGTTTCCATCGTGGCTGCGCCTTGGGCCTTGACCACTTCCATTGCTGCTGGGATGGCTACCGGCTGCAGAGCTCCACAGCCAACACTGAGACTGTACAGGTAGCTCGGGCTGAATTGATGATCATTCGTTGCTGTACCCCAGGCGCGCTCGCGTTGCTCCTGAAGGGTCTTGTAATAGTAGCCAACAGCCCAGAGGGTGCACGTGGGCTCAATGCCCTGATCGCCCACGGGCGGCAGGGCTGCGCTCAAGTCCACCGCCGAAGCCAGGGCCTGAGGGTGTACGAGGGCATCGAGAACGGGATAGTCTCCAGGAGGAGAGAGGAGAACGCCCATTCCATGCCGAGGCTCCTCGTCATCCGCCCTGACAGGCAAGCCGGCAAGGCTGGTCACCAACAAAGCGACAACGAGTATGCGAATGCCCACATGCTTCCCGTTCATGGCTCTCCAAACTACGCCAATCTGGCTTCGTGCTGTCTCCAGTGTACAGTGGGTTGCATAATCGTGGCGTGAAGAGGTGATTAACTCGGCGTGAATTTGGGGTGCGGGCCTCACTGGCGACGCGCGCCTACAAGGGCAGCGGGGACCACGAACGGTGCGTAGATGAAAGAAGAAGAGCCCCTCGGGCGAGGGGCTCTTTTGGGACACTGGGCTCTAGTACTCTGGCATCGGAGGCGGTGGAGTCTCTTTCTTCTCCGGGATGTCCGTGATCAACGCCTCGGTAGTCAGAATCATGGCCGCGATGGAAGCCGCATTCTGCACGGCGGATCTAGTCACCTTCACGGGATCGGTGATGCCCGCCTCGTACATGTCCTTGAACTGACCGGAAATGACCTCATAACCAATTCCCGTGTTCTTCTTGGACTTTTGCTGGCGCCGCACTTCCTCAACGATCACCGCGCCGTCCTTGCCGGCGTTCTCGGCAATCATGCGCATGGGTGCCTCAAGAGCAGAGCGCACGATGGTGACGCCGGTCATTTCATCCGGCAGGTCCAGCTTCATGCCGTCCAGGGACGACATGGCATTGATCAGGGCCACACCGCCGCCGGGCACGGTGCCCTCTTCCACTGCGGCACGCGTTGCGGAAAGCGCATCCTCAACACGGTGCTTCTTCTCCTTCAGCTCCACCTCGGTGCCGGCACCGACACGGATGACTGCTACGCCGCTGACCAACTTGGCCAGGCGCTCCTGCAGTTTCTCCTTGTCATAGTCAGAGGTCGTAACCTCGATCTGAGCCTTGATCTGCTCAACACGCCCCTTGATTTCCTTCTCGGAGCCACGACCGTCCACGATGGTGGTGTCGTCTTTGGTGGCAACAATCTTGCCTGCCTTGCCCAAGTCATTGATGGTGGTAGTCTCGAGCTTGCGGCCCATTTCTTCGGTGATCACCTGACCACCAGTCAGGATCGCGATGTCGCGCAGCATTTCCTTGCGGCGATCGCCGAATCCAGGCGCTTTGATGCCAACGCAGTTGAGCATGCCGCGCAGCTTGTTCAGGACCAGGGTAGCCAGAGCTTCACCTTCAATATCCTCGGCGATGACCAGCAATTCACGCTTGCCGATCTGCACCAGCTTCTCCAGAAGCGGAACGATGTCGGCGACTGCCGAGATCTTTTTGTCGGTAATGAGGATGTAGGGATCCTCCAGTACGGCCTCCATGCGCTCCGGGTTAGTTACGAAGTACGGCGAGATGTAGCCACGGTCCAGCTGCATGCCTTCGACGTACTCGGTCTCAAACTCCAGCCCTTTGGATTCTTCGACCGTGATGACGCCGTCTTTGCCGACCTTGTCCATGACTTCGGCAATCAGGTTGCCAATCTTCTCGTCAGCGGCAGACACGGCTGCCACGTGGGCGACGTCATCCTTGGTCTTGACCTCGCGAGACATCTTCTTGATCGCCTCGACTACAACCTCCGTTGCTTTCTCGATGCCACGCTTGATCAGCATGGGATTGGCGCCGGCCGTGACGTTCTTCAGACCCTCGTTCACGATCATCTGCGCCAACAGCGTTGCCGTGGTGGTGCCATCGCCAGCGACGTCGTTGGTCTTGGTGGCTGCTTCCTTCAGCAACTGAGCGCCCATGTTCTCGAACGGGTCCTTGAGCTCGATTTCCTTGGCCACGGTGACGCCATCGTGGGTGACGGTCGGCGCACCAAATTTCTTGTCCAGGGCCACATTGCGGCCCTTGGGGCCCAGGGTAGAAACCACAGCGGTTGCCAGCGTGTCAACGCCCACTTTCAAACGGCGGCGGGCCTCTTCCGCAAATACCAACTGCTTAGCCATTCCAGTTCCTCCTTAGCATAATGCTATCAAAGATTGCTCGCCGCTATTTCAGAACGGCGAGGATGTCCTTCTCACTGAGAATCAGGTACTTCTTGTCTCCCCGCTTCAGCTCCGTGCCAGCGTACTTGGCATACAGAACCTTGTCCTTGGCCTTGACTTCCATGGCTGAACGCTTGCCATCGTCCTGCAGACGCCCCGGGCCCACCGCTAGAACCAGGCCCTCCTGGGGCTTCTCCTTGGCAGTCTCGGGAAGCACGATGCCGCTTGCGGTCGTCTCTTCCTTCTCCAGAGGCTCTACGAGCACACGGTCTGCCAAAGGCTTGATATCCTTGACTTCACTCGCCATCTCAAAACCTCCTACAGCATTTTTGTTCATATTTAGCACTCTCACACTTAGAGTGCTAACAGCGCGCATATAATAGCCAATTGCTTTGAAAAGTCAAATCGGGCAAGGAAGGTGCTGATGCTTGGCTGCCTACACACAAGAAGCGGGTGTGCTTGCGCGTTTATCATTTCCCACTATAATACGCTGACCACGGAGCTCCTACCTGAAGGCACACTGATTCTCACGAGAGGCAAGGCATGAACCGATACCGTATCGCTCTTCTTTTGCTTCTGCTGGCTGCTGCAGTTGCCTGCACTAGCCAGCCAACGCTCTCCACGCCGACGCCAGTGTTGAGCGCCCCCACAGACACGCTCGTTTCGCCCGCGAGTACACCAGTGAACACGCCCGTTCCAACTGCTACCGCCATGCCGGAGCCAGCAACTTCCCCCGTACCCACGGTCGCCGTAGCCACCGCGGTTCCGACGTCCGCTGTACCCACCGCAGTACCCACCATCCCGGCAAATGCGGCAGCTGTCGTCAACGGCCGAGTGATCCCTCTACAAGACTATCAGGATCAGGTCAGCCAGGCTGTGAGCTACCTGCAGCAGCAACAGAGCTTCGATGCCAACACCCTGGAAGGCCGAGCCGCTCTGGCTCAAGTGCAGAGTCAGGTCTTGAATTGGATGGTTGACCAGGCTCTGATCGAGCAAGCTGCTGCGAAAGCAGGGGTAACAGTCACCGACGATAAGGTGGATGCGGAGATATCGCAGTTGATCGGCGACGATGCTGCCAAGTTCGACGAATGGCTAGAGGCGAACGGTCTCACTCAAGACACCTTCCGAACCCAGTTGCGGCGCGAGCTGTTGAGTGCGGCTCTGCAAGAGCATGTGGTGGGCTCGATGTCCACAACTGTTGAACAGGCACATGTAAGACACATTCTGCTGGCCAGCGAGGCCGAGGCCATGGATGTGCTGCTCAAGTTGCGCTCAGGGGGGGAGTTCGCCCAATTAGCCAGGCAGTACTCCCAAGACAAAGCCACCAGTGAGACGGGGGGAGATCTTGGCTTCTTCCCACGCGGAGTGATGCCAATCGAGATCGAAGCTGTGGCGTTTGCTCTCAACCCCGGCCAGATGAGCGGCATTGTCAAGACGGACTTTGGCTTTCACATCATCGAGGTCGTAGAGCGGGACCCGGCGCGAGAGGTGGCGGATGAGATGCTGGCCACCTGGCGGCAACAATCCTTCCTTAGATGGCTAGAAGCTGAGAAGTCTATAGCCAAGATACAGTACGGGGTTCAGCTAGACTAGGACGAGGAGAATAGGGCATGCCCAAGTTTGCTGTCACTGGCAAGGGTGGCGTGGGCAAGACCACTCTTGCAGCACTGCTCGCCTACATCTACGCCGACGAAGGCAACAAGGTGCTCGTAATTGATGCCGATCCAGATGCCAATCTGGCATCTGCCTTGGGCTTGCCGGCGGATGTAGCCAAGCAGATCACGCCGATTGCGGAAATGGCGGATTTGATTGAAGAGCGTACGGGTGCTCGTCCTGGGCAAAGTGGTGGGATGTTCTCCCTCAATCCCAGGGTAGATGACATCCCCGACCGCTTCTCGGCCATGCATCGGGGCATCAGGTTGCTTGTTTTGGGCACAGTGCAACGCGGCGGCGCAGGATGCATCTGCCCCGAGAGCGCCCTTCTCAAGAACCTTGTCCGCCATCTGTTTGTCGGGCGCTCGGAAGTAGTTATCCTCGACATGGAAGCTGGCCTGGAGCATCTCGGACGAGGTACCGCTGGTGCTGTGGATGCGTTTGTCGTGGTCGTGGAGCCGGGGCAGCGCAGCCTCCAGACGGCTCAGGCCGTGAGGCGATTGGCGGCGGACATCGGCATCCACAACGTATACGTGGTAGGCAACAAGGTACGCAGTGAGCGCGATAGGCAATTCATCCAGGAATCACTCCCTGACGACCAGGTTCTGGGCTACTTGCCATTCAGTGAAAAGGCCATAGAGGCCGACATTGCCGGGGTCGCCGTGTTTGATACCGACCCACAATTGGTTGCTGCAGCCCGCCAGATCAGGGACAACCTGCCGCTCAGATAGACCTGGCGCCTGAAGGAAGAAAAGTGGAAATCATCTGGTACGGACACTCTTGCTTTAGACTGAAAACCAGAGGCGCAGCCGTAGTCACGGACCCCTGCGGCAAAGATGTGGGCTACTCCGTTCCCCGCCTGCGTGCCGACATTGTCACCATCAGCCATGATCACCCCCACTATAACAACTGCGGCCTGGTGCAGGGCGACCCAAAGATCATCGACGGCCCCGGCGAATACGAGGTCAAGGGGGTCTTCATCACGGGCATAGCCACGCCCCTCAAGAGAATCAAAGCGCCAGAGCGTGGCAAGAATATCCTGTATCTGATCGACTTTGACGGACTGAAAGTCTGCCACCTTGGCGGCCTGGACCACGTGCCTGCCCACGCACAGATAGAACCCTTCACCGATATAGACATCCTGCTCATCCCCGTGGGGGCCTTCACCACGATCGGTGCCGGCCAGGCCGCCGAGATCATCTCCCTGTTGGAGCCCAGAATCGTCGTGCCCATGCACTACAAGACCAAGGCCACCAAGCTCAAACTGGAGCCAGTGACCAGGTTCGTGCGTGAGATGGGGCTGCCCGAGGCCGGCCCTCGCGACAGCCTGGATGTAGATAAGAACAGCCTCCCATCGGAGACCCAGGTTGTGGTTCTGAACTACAGGGAGTAGGTATGGAGGAAAACCAATGCCGAAGCCTCTGGTGCAACGTATCCGCCTGTGGGGGTTGATTGCGATCGTTCTTTTATCGCTGACCGGCTGCGGTGGAGCCAAACCGGAGCCAACCGTTGAGGGCACTGTCGAATCCCATTTGAGCCAGGGACGCGAGTATGCGGACCAGGGCAAACTGTCTGAAGCGGTGGCCGAGTTCCAGGCCGTCATTCGCATCGACCCGAGCTCCGTGGAAGGCCACTTTCGCTTGGGCAACACCTACTTCGAGCTGGGGCAACTCGAGGACGCGGCGAGCGAATTCCAGAAGACGCTGGAACTCGATGCCAGCAGCGTCGATGCCAGCTCTAACCTGGGCGCAGTGTACTACCAGCAAGGCGCGTTTGACAAGGCTGAGACCCAGTTTCAGGCTGCTCTACGCTTGCGCCCGAACGATGCAGACATCCACTATAACCTTGGCGCGACCTATGTACAACAATCCAAACTCGATGCGGGCATCGCCGAATTCATGGAAGCGTTGCGCTTGGACCCCAATCTGGCGCGGGCGCACTATGGTCTAGGCAACGCCTACAAACTACAAGGCAAGAAGGCAGAGGCCATCGCAGCCCTGGAGAAGTTCCTAACCATGAACGATGACGAACAACTGCGTCAGGTGACTGAGTCACTGCTGGCAGAACTCAAGTCACAGTAGTCTGATTGGTACCGAGGAGGATCAGAGAGCACACATGTATCGCAAAGTCACCTTGGGCAATGGGCTGCGGATACTGACTACTTCCATGCCCCATACCCGGTCCGTGGCCATGGGAATCTACACTGCGGTGGGATCGCGTTACGAGAGCCCGCCTCAGAGCGGTATCTCACACTTTATCGAGCACATGCTGTTCAAAGGAACAGCACGCCGTCCCACAGCACAGCACATCGCTGAGGAGATCGAAGGTCTGGGAGGTGTGCTCAACGCCTGGACCAGTGACGAGGTGACGGTATACTGGGCAAAGGTGGCCGACCAACACCTGCCGATAGCCTTGGACGTGCTACTGGACATGTTCCACCACTCCAAGTTCGAGCCCGAAGAGGTGGAGAAGGAGCGACAGGTCATCATCCAGGAAATCTGTCGCGAGATGGATACTCCCGAGGCCAGGGTGCACAACCTGATTAAGGCACTGATCTGGCCCGATCATCCCGTGGGATCGGACACAGCCGGCACCAGAACATCGGTCTCTGCCATTGGCCGTCGGGACATGCTGGATTACATCGGTCACAACTACACTCCGGGCAGTACGGTGATCAGCCTGGCTGGCAAGCTAAACCACCAGCACATCGTCGAGCAACTGGACGCGAGCCTGGGCGCGTGGCAGCCAGCGGAGAAGCCTCGTTTCGCCCCGGCGGCGGAGGCCCCCTGTGGCCCGCGCCTGCAAGTGGAGCCCAAGGAGACCGAGCAAGCGCATTTGTGTGTGGGCATGCGCGGGCTGTCGGCCAGTGACCCTGAGCGCTTCAAGCTACGCATCCTGAACACCGTATTGGGCGAAGGCATGAGTTCAAGGCTTTTCCTAGAGATTCGGGAGAAACGAGGACTGGCTTATAGTGTTGGCTCCTATACCTCCCACTTGCGCGACACGGGAGCTATGGTACTGTATGCGGGCGTTCCACCCAATAAGGCCACCGCCACAGTGAAAGCCATGATGGAACAGCTGGATCTGCTTCGCAGTAGCCTGGTTCCCGAGCCCGAAATCAAGAAGGCCAAGGAATATACCAAGGGACACTTGTTGCTGCGTATGGAGGATACCTTTTCCAATGCAGATTGGGGAGCCGGCCAGGAGGTGACGGACCGCAAGGTCTTGAGCCTGAATCAAGTGCTCGCCATGGTGGACGCCGTGACTCCGCAGGACGTGCAATTGCTGGCTCAGCGCATGTTTTCGCCAGAGAAGCTCAGCTTGGCAGCTATCGGACCATTCAAGAGCGAGCGCGGATTCCGCTCCGCCCTGCGGCTCTAGCGGCAATTTGCCAAAAGCCCCTTTTCGTCTATAATCCGAATGCCGGGGCAAGTAGCTCAGTTGGTTAGAGCGCCACGTTGACATCGTGGAGGCCGTAGGTTCGAGTCCTATCTTGCCCACTAACACACTTGACCCTCTTGAGGCAGAGATCGGTCCGCGGACCGGTCTTTGCTTTTCCCCAGCCTTACGCCCTTGGTGGCATCACCAGACCTTTGCCGCCATGCCAAGTATCGTGCTTGTGTGTTTGCGGCAGTCTGCTGTAGAATGTTCGCAGATCCCGCTCAGGATTGGATCGCATGGACACACTGGCGCGACTAAAAAGTGTGCCACTATTCGCTTCTCTTTCGGCCGACGCCCTGGCTCGAGTAGCCCAGTTGGCGATTAGGCACCCCTACCCAAAAGGCAGCATGCTGTGCGAGCAAGGCGAACACGACGAGACGCTGTATGTCATTGACTCTGGCGAAGCCATCATCCACCAGATCGATGCGCGCGGATTGGAGCGGCCCATCGACTATCTCCGAGAGGGCGGTGTGATCGGTGTAGACGCCCTGCTGTTGGGGGATGCCAATGACAAGAGCGTACAGGCCAAAACGGACGTGGAAGCCCTCGCCATTCGCAAGCCCGAGTTCGACGCCCTGCTGAAAGAACACCCTGAAATCGGTGTCCAGCTTACTATCAGGCCTCTTGTCAGAGAGCGCCGCCGTGCACGCTCGTTCCCCTGGTTCAACCGCGACGAAGCTCCACTGCTCATGCGCAGAAGACACTGGGTGGTCTTTGCGCGCGCCATGTTCCTTCCCTTGTTTGTCTTGTTGTTATTGGGGATCCTGCTGCTACTCCTGCTCCAGGCAGGCGTGAGTGCGAATCCCTGGTTTGTTATCCTGTTGCTCGGCATTCCGTTTGCCTCGATAACGCTTTGGCTGTGGGCAGATTGGCGCAACGACTTTTATCTGGTGACTACCCAGAGAATCGTCCACCGGGAGAGACTGATTCTGCTCTACGAGAGCCGAGACGAGGCTCCATTGGACAAGATTCAGGGCACTCGTATCTCGCGTCGCCTGCTTGGAAAGCTGCTGAAGTATGGCAACGTGCACGTTGAGACTGCCGCTACGCGCGGATCCATCGTTCTTGACCACTTGCCCGATCCTGAGGGCATGCGAGAGGTGATCGATAAGCAGGCCAGTGCTCTGAACGGCCGGTTGAGGAAGCAGGAGCGCGAAGAGATCTACCAGCAGCTCCTGGTCAAGACTGGGCGAGCTCAGCCTACATTCGCACAGCCGCCGGCCCCTGCGCCTGCCAGGCAACTGAGCATTCTGGCACGCCTCACGCCCAAGAGGCCACTGTTACGACTGCGCTACGAACAAGCGGATCGCCTCGTCTGGCGCAAGCATTGGATCTTTCTTCTCCAGAGGATCTGGGTTCCCCTGCTGGCCGCGCTTCTGATCTCGGCTGTCTGGATCATGGGCAGTCTGTCTCTTTGGCCCAATCCATTTGGACCTTCGCTTCTGCTGGTGTTGCTCGTGCTGTGGATAGCAGTCTGGCTGTGGTTGCTCTGGGAAGTCGAGGACTGGAGGAATGACGAGTACGTAGTGACGAACGAGGCGGTAATCGACGTGCAGAAGAAGCCCCTGTTCTTTGATGAAGTGGTGCGCAGAGCAGGCCTCGAGAGGATCGAAAACGTCTCGATCGAGATCCATGGCGTGCTTCCCAACCTTCTGAACTATGGCAACGTGCTGATTCAGACCGCGGGTGCCACCGGGGCGATCACATTCGAAAACGTGCCTCACCCCGGTGACATCCAAGCAGAGGTATTCCGCCGCATAGAGGTATACAAAGAGGGCCAAAGGCGCCACGACCGTGAGCGAAGAAAGGCGGAGACTGCCTATTGGTTTGAAAAGTACCACCAAATCATTCAAGGCGGACCACCTCCTGCGGCTGCCTAGGTGGTACTGAATCTTCCGGGATCTGCCTCTCGCGTGGCGGTGACCCATTTGTGCAGAGGTCTTCTCTTCGGTTATAATCTCTGTGCTTCCCGTAAACATTCGCGCGTGGACTAGCCGTGTCGAAACCGGACAAGCCGGACCTCTGGTGTTGTGGTTGCGATGACGTGGTCCAGAGAGGAGGTGGGTCAGCAGATACTCTGCAGCGAGCAAGCCTTCTTGCAGCACATGAGGAAGCGGTTTTGGCCTTGTGCCCATCCTCGCTGTCCGCTGCGGCAGAGGATGACCGAACAGTTCTGTTCCTCGAGTGCCGCACAATCCCATATCCCCACGTTTGGAGGGCACTGTAATGGCAAGGGTAGTCTACGATCACGTTACAAAGCATTTTGGCGATGTAGTCGCCGTAAACGATCTGTGCCTTGACATTGCCGACAAAGAGTTCTTGGTACTGGTAGGTCCGTCGGGCTGTGGCAAGACCACGGCTCTGCGCCTCCTGGCCGGCCTTGAAGACACCACTTCCGGCACGATCAAGATCGGCGACCGCGTCGTGAATGACGTCGCCCCCAAGGACCGCGATATTGCGATGGTCTTTCAGAGTTACGCTCTCTATCCCCACATGACCGTGTTTGACAACATGGCTTTCGGTCTCAAGCTTCGCAAGATGCCCAGGGAAGAGATCGAGAAGAGCGTGAAAAGCGCGGCAGCGAAGCTGGGTATCGAGAAGCTGCTGGACCGCAAGCCGAAGCAACTATCGGGCGGTCAGCGCCAGCGTGTGGCTCTGGGAAGAGCCATCGTGCGTAATCCCGCCGTGTTCTTGATGGATGAGCCCCTTTCCAACCTCGATGCCAAGCTGCGCGTTCAGACCCGCGCTGAGATCTCCAAGTTGCATCACGAGCTTCAGGCCACCTTTATCTACGTCACGCATGACCAGATGGAAGCCATGACTATGGGAGAGCGCATCGCCGTCATGAGGGATGGCCTCCTGCACCAGTTGGACACACCGCAGCATCTTTACGATTCGCCCGTCAACATGTTCGTGGCTGGTTTCATCGGCAGCCCCGCCATGAACTTCTTCGAGACCACGATCCAGGGCACTGCGGACGAGATGTACGTTGAAGGACCAGGCTTCAGGCTACACGTGCCGCCCGAGAAGGCCAGCGCTCTGCGAGACTACCTGGGCAAGGCGATGATTTTCGGCATCCGTCCAGAGGACATCCACGACCGCCACTTCTCACCGCCCAACATCACCGCCGAACATCTGAACGTCGAGGTAGACGTGACCGAAGTCATGGGCAGCGAGGTGTTCCTGTATCTGCTCACTGACGGCAAGACATTCATCGCACGCGTTGACCCACGCACCTCGGCGCGCATTGGCCAGAAAGTAGACGTATCCTTCAACATGGCGAATGTTCATTTCTTCGACAAGCAGACCGAAAAGACAGTTGTGTAGACGCACTCGCAGGGAGAGCAATGGTCGTGCCGCCATTTTGCTCTCCCTGCAGGCACGTCCTATTCTCCATCCGTGGCACACTGAGACAAGCAGGTACTTGCAGCGCTGACCAGCACCCACAACTTGGAACCGCCCTGCGCAGCCTGCAGCGCGTTCTGGCTGGCACAGAACGCGCTGCAGGCACCAAGAGCGCGTCTTGAGTTGACGATTCTGCTCGATTGCTGTATGATGTCGTGTCAAAGACGACCGCGGTTTGCTCCACCAGAGTCAGCTCGACGCTGTGCTGCTGCAGTTGTTCTACCAACCGTACAGGCGACCTGACAATGGCGTAGACCTTGGGGGCGTTGTGTGTCTCCGGTCGTCTCGGGCAGGGCTCAGGCTGTCACGAACAAGTCGCAGGGTTGCCCCTTGCAGAGGGGATGGCTCTGCGACTTTTTCTGTCAGAGTCCGATGGGCGCTGTCTAACCGTGCACGAGCCAGAGACGCTCTTCGCCGCACCCATATTCATCCAGGCCGCACCCACTTCACGGGATGAAAGGTGGTGGTTGTTTGCACGTTGCTTTTCCGCTACTGCAGATCGCCATTGGGCGAGATCAATCACTCTGAGGAGGAGCAGCATGTTGAAGAGCACACAATCACGGAGAATCGCGGGGATTCTTCTGATGGTAGCGTTAATCCTGTCGGCCTGTGCACCCAAGGCCGCCCCCACACCAACCTCGATGCCTAGACCCACAGAAGCAAAGCCAACCTCAGTGCCCCCTACAGCCATGCCAACGGCCCCGAAACCCGCAACCAAGTTCCGGGTAGCCTTTGTCTATGTGGCTCCCATTGGCGACATGGGCTGGACGTGGGCACACGATCAGGGCCGGCTTGCGGTAGAAAAGGAGCTCGGTGACCAAGTTGAGACGGCCTACATCGAGAACGTGCCAGAAGGGCCGGACGCCGAACGCGTCATTCGGGACTTTGCGCAAAAGGGCTATGACCTGATTATCACCACCAGCTTCGGGTTCATGGACCCGACGGCTACCGTCGCCCAAGAGTTTCCCAAGACCTGGTTCGTACACGTCTCGGGCTACAAGACCGCCGACAACCTGAGCACGATTTTCGGCAAGATCGAGGAGCCGCGCTACGTATCAGGCCTCATCGCCGGGAAGATGACCAAAACCAACAAGCTGGGCTATGTGGCAGCCTTCCCAATCCCAGAGGTAGTCCGCGGCATCAACTCCTTCACGCTGGGTGTGCGCAAGTCCAATCCCGAAGCCACAGTCACGGTGGTCTGGACGAACACCTGGTACGACCCCGTCAAGGAGAAGGAGGCCGCAGAGGCTCTGCTGGATCAGGACTGTGATGTGATCGCACAGCATCAGGACACCCCGGAGCCACAGAAGGCAGCCGAAGAGCGCGGCAAGTATGGGGTCGGCTACGACTCGGACATGAGCAAGCAGGCCCCCAAAGCAGTCCTCACCAGCCCGGTGTGGAACTGGGGCATCAAGTACGTGGACATCATCCAGCGGGTCATGCAGGGCACATACCAGACCGAGTCCTTCTGGGGTGGTTGGAAGGACGGCGTCGTAGACATGGCGCCCATCGGTTCGATGGTACCCGACGATGTGAAGAAGATGGCTGAGGCCGAGATCGCTGATTTCAAGAGCGGCAAGAAAGACATCTTTACCATCTTCAGTGGTCCCATCAACGATCAGGATGGCAAACTGGCCGTCGCGCCTGGCCAGGTGCTCAGCGCAGATGACCTACTCTCCAATATGACCTGGTTCGTCGAGGGCGTCGTTGGGACGGCACCGGGGCCGGTGCCTACCCCTGCTTCCCAGGCAGGAGCAGCCCTCAAAGCGGCATTCATCTACATCGGGCCTGTAGGCGACATGGGTTGGAGTTACGCGCACGACCAGGGCCGCCAGAGCATGGCCCAGCAGCTGCCGACTGTCGAGACCAGCATTGTGGAGTCAGTACCTGAAGGGCCCGACGCAGAGCGGGTTCTGAGAGATCTTGCCAACAAGGGTACCGACGTCATCTTCGCCACCAGTTTCGGCTACATGGACTCGGTGCTGGCGGTCGCCAAAGAGTTCCCCAACGTCATCTTTGAACACTGCACTGGCTACCAGACGGCTGCGAATGTGGGCATCTATGACGGCCGTGGCTACCAGGGCTGGTACCTGGCAGGCATCGTGGCTGGCAAGATGACGAAGAAGAATATGCTGGGCTATGTCGCCCCGTACCCCATACCCGAAGTAGTGCGCAACATGAACGCTTTTACCCTGGGAGCCCGTTCGGTGAATCCCAACGCCCAACTGCACATTGTATGGATCAACGCATGGTTCGATCCGACCAAAGAACGCGAAGCCGCACAAGCCCTGATCGACCAGGGCGCCGACGTGGTAGCCCGTGAAAGCGACTCTGCAGAGCCGGACAAGCTTTGCGAGCAGGCGGGCGTGTACGCTATCGGCTACAACTCAGATTCGCGACAGCTTGCCCCCAAGGCTGTACTCACGGCTCCCATCTGGGACTGGGGCCTGTACTATACCCAAATCATGCAGGCTGTCCAAGCTGGAACCTGGAACAACAGCCCTTACTGGGGCAGCATGGCAGACGGGATCATCAAGCTAGCTCCCTTCGGTCCAATGGTACCGGACGAAGTCAAGAGCCTTGTTGAGAGCAAACAGAAAGAAATCGTTGCAGGCACATTCGACGTCTTTGTGGGTCCCATCAAAGACAACAGCGGCAAGGAGCGCATTGGCAAGGGCGTGACCATGTCCGACCCAGACAAGCTGGCCTTTGATTGGCTGGTCGAGGGCATTGTGGGCGCCATCCCGCAGTAGCTTTGCCTTAGGGTCTGGAGCGCCTGACGTGAGCGCTCCAGACCCCGTTCTATGCTTACCATTCCAGAGGTGCTATGGCCGCCCAAGTTCCAGCCGTGCACATGATTGGCATCACGAAGCGCTTCCCAGGCGTCGTATCCAACGATCACATCGACTTCGCAGCCTACGCGGGAGAGATTCACGCTCTGCTCGGAGAGAACGGAGCAGGCAAGAGTACCTTGATGAACATTCTGTTTGGCATCTACACTGCCGACGAGGGTGAGGTGCTGATTCACGGCCAGAAGGTGCGCCCGGGATCTCC
Source organism: uncultured Anaerolineales bacterium (assembly GCA_964478725.1). Taxonomy (GTDB): domain Bacteria; phylum Chloroflexota; class Anaerolineae; order UBA2200; family UBA2200; genus CAYZKS01. The sequence continues at coordinate 17,026 of CAYZKS010000007.1, read as the reverse complement.
GTTCGATGCGATCCGCCATGGCATTGGTATGGTACACCAGCATTTCATGCTGGTCGAGGTGCAAACCGTCGCGGAGAATGTCACTCTTGGACTGGATGAGTCGCACTTTCTGCTCAATCTGGAAACGACCAAGCGTCGTATCGCAGAGCTTGGGCAACGTTACGGCCTCCAGGTGGACCCAGATGCACGCATCTGGCAACTCTCGGTGGGCGAGCAGCAACGTGTGGAGATTCTCAAGATGCTCTACCGCGGCGCTGACATCCTGATTCTGGATGAGCCAACTGCCGTGCTAACCCCCCAGGAAACGCGAGAACTGGTCACCGTTCTTCGGCGCATCGCAGACGAAGGGCATGCTGTGATCTTTATCACGCACAAGCTCGATGAAGTCATGTCTGTCTCAGATCGCATCACCGTTCTGCGTGGTGGTCGCGTGGTCTGCACCCTGCGCACCTGCGAGACTGACAAGGAGTCTCTTGCGCGCATGATGTTAGGTCACCCCGTTCCTCGGGTTGAGAAGCCTGAGGGGAAACCAGGGCCGCCAGTGCTGGAGATTGAGGGCTTGCGGGTCTACAACGAGAGGAGACTGCCAGCGCTCAAAGGCGTGTCGCTGCGCGTGTGTGAGGGTGAAATACTCGGCGTGGCCGGCGTGGCCGGCAATGGACAACGTGAGCTGGCTGAAGCCATTACTGGTCTGCGGCGAGTCACCGCAGGTCACATCCGCATCGGCAACCAGGAGTTGACAAATTGCAGTCCCCGCCGCGTCATCGAGCGAGGGGTGGGTCACGTGCCTGAAGACCGTCTGGGCACGGGCCTGGCTGCCAATCTCGCTGTAAGTGACAACCTCATCATGAAGGCGTACAGGCAGCCAGCTTTTTGCAGCGGCCCTTTTCTCAACGCCGGTCCGATTCGCCGTTTCGTGAGCAATCTCTTGCGGCAGTTCGGAATCATCACGCCCAGCGCGGACACGCCCGTCAAGCTGCTTTCGGGGGGAAACCTGCAGCGCACGGTTCTAGCGCGCGAAATGGCGGCGCTGCCCGAGGTGCTGGTGGCAATGCATCCCACCAGAGGACTGGACGTCGGTGCCACACAGTCCGTACACAAGATGCTGCTGGAGCAAAGGAATAGGGGTTCAGCCATCCTGCTCATTTCCGAGGATTTGGATGAGGTCCTTGCCCTCAGCGATCGTATCGCTGTGCTGTACGAGGGGGAGATCATGGGCGTATTGCCTGCAGATTCGGCTGATATCGACAAACTCGGCCTGATGATGGCCGGGGCATGGCGCTGCGCGCCAGCCCAAGGTTGAATGGAAGTGCTCGGGTGCGCATCCGTCTAGAGAAACGGGTTGCCCCCTCTGGCATCTTGTCCTTCGGCACGCCCGCTATCTCTTTGTTGCTGGCGCTGTTGATCGGCGCGATCCTGCTCAGGGCCGTGCGAGTGGACCCCTTGCGCACTTATCAGGCCATGCTTACCGGCGCCCTCGGCAGCCGCTATAGCCTGGCCGAGACTCTGGTGAAGGCCATTCCTCTGATGCTGTGTGGCCTGGCAGTATCGACCGCTTTTCGCATGCGATTCTGGAACATCGGAGCGGAGGGGCAGCTTGCTATGGGAGGTATCGCGGCTGCCGGTGTGGCGTTGTATCTGCCAACTCGATCCCCGCACATCTCCGGCTGGCTGCTGCTTGTGCTGATCGGTCTTGCCGGCATAACCGCGGGAGCGCTGTGGGGACTAATTCCGGCTTTGCTCAAAGCGTACCTGCGGGTAAACGAGATCATCGTCACCCTCATGCTGAACTATATTGCCATCTTGCTGGTCGAATACCTCTTTTACGGCCCTTGGAAGGATCCGAAGGGATATGGATTTCCTGGCACCGCCGAGTTCGCCCCAACCGCGTGGCTTCCCCGTCTCCCGGGAACTCGCGTGCACCTAGGGTTGTTGTTTGCTGTTCTGGCGGCGGCGTTCATATGGTTCGCGCTTGCACGCACCAAGTGGGGGTACGAAGTTCGCCTCATCGGTGAGAACCCGCGTGCGGCTGCCTACGCTGGCGTCAGCCTGGGACTCAATACACTGCTCATCATGGCATTGAGCGGTGGGCTGGCCGGCCTCGCTGGAATGGCTGAAGTCACAGGCATCGCACATCGCCTGACCAAAGGGTTGACCGTGGGCTATGGTTTCACCGCAATCATCGTTGCCTGGCTTGCGCAACTCAATCCCTGGGCCGTGCTGCTCGTGGCATTCCTGCTGGGAGGTTTGCTGGTAGGAGGCGACCAGATCCAGATCACCATGAAACTCCCTGCCTCGGTGGCCCTCATACTGCAAGGTGCAGTGCTCTTCTTCATGCTAGGAGGAGAGCTGTTCAAAAGCCATCGGGTGGTGCTGAGTCGAGATGTCTACCCATCGGCTTCTTCCGCCGGCGAGGACAGTGCCGTCACGCCCTCTTGTGCAGGATCGCCGGGCCAGGAGGATTCGGCATGAACGCTACGCTGCTCATCTCGCTGCTGGCAGTGACCATTCGCGCTGGCACGTCACTCCTCTATGCTACCCTGGGCGAGATATTCACGGAGCGATCGGGAGTTCTGAACCTGGGACTTGAAGGCATGATGCTGCTCTCAGCAGTCAGTGGTTTTGCCGCTGCCTTCCATAGCAAGAGCGTCGCCGTCGGCCTGGCGAGTGCCATCGCCGTGGGTGGCCTGATGGGCCTGCTGCACGCCTTCTTAACCATTACTCTGCGCTCCAACCAGACCGTGACCGGTCTTGCCCTCACGATATTTGCCAGCGGCCTGGCCAGTTTTCTGGGACAACGTTTGGGCCCCCAGGCAGCGCCACTGGTGGGCTTGATCGGCCCGCGGTTTGAACGCATTACCCTTCCCGTCCTTGGAAGCCTACCCTTGCTGGGGCGTGCATTGTTTCAGCAGGATGTATTGGTCTACGCCACGTACCTGCTCGTGCCTGCGGCATGGTTCTTCCTCTACAGGACTCGTCCCGGGCTGTACTTGCGCGCCGTGGGCGAAAACCCACGCACGGCAGACGCGATGGGCTTGCACGTCAGCCGCATTCGCTATTTGTACACCATCCTCGGAGGCATGTTGGTCGGGCTGGGTGGTGCGCATCTTTCCTTGGCTTACACTCCCGGCTGGACCGAGAACTTGACTGGAGGAAGAGGCTGGATCGCGGTGGCCATGGTCATTTTTGCCACCTGGGATCCCTGGCGGGCTTGGTTCGGAGCGATTCTCTTCGGAGGCATCAACGCAGCACAGTTGCGCATGCAAGCGGCCGGTACGACCATCCCATCCGCCTTCCTGCACATGTTGCCGTTTGCCTTCACCATTGTGATCCTGGTTATCATCACGTGGTGGGAAGCGTTTGGAAAAAGAGTGGGCGCGCCTGCTGCGCTGGGCGTGCCCTATGTGAGAGAAGAGAAAGACTAGTTGTGAATGCTTGCGTCCAAAAAGAAAGGGGAGTCGCTTCTGGCAACTCCCCTTTGTCTTTTCCAAATTATGACTTGGCCTTGCGCCTGCGCCGTACGAGATACCAGATTACAATCACCGGAATTGCAAGCACGACCAGTACAGGCAGAACGTAGATCGCGAGCCAGATGCCGGCTTCCACCAAAAACCGCAGCGTATTCAGCAAAGCCCGCAGTGCCGCGGCCACCGATTCGCCAGGCCGCCAGCCTCCGCCGGAAATGGGCTTGGCCAGGACATCTGGAATCAGTTCGATCGTCACTGCGGACATGGCCGCCGTGCGCTCGAGGTACTGCATCCGGCCCTTGAGCTGCTCAATCTGACCACGAATGCTGGTGAGCTCGCGGTGCACCGCCAGAATCTCCTCGGCCTTGCCGGTCCTCTCACGCACTGTCTTCAACAATTCGAGCAGCTCCGCCTCTGTCGCCTCCAGGTTGCGCAGTTGTGCCCCGAGATCAGAATACTCCTCTGTGACGTCTTGGCTACTGCCTCTCTCGCTCTCCACCTTGACAGCCAGGGCCTTGAAGCGGCTCAAGGCCTCATCCAGGGTTTCCGCCGGAACCCGCACTGTGACCGTCCCGCGCAGTTGATCTTCCTGGCGCCACATGCTGGTATCTACCACATACCCTTTGAGCTCTTGCACGATCGCCTTGATCTGTCCAAGACTCACCTCAGAGTCCTTGACCAGCAGCGAGAGTTGCGCAGTACGCACGATCATGCGCTCAACGTCACCCTTGCCTGTGTCACCTTCAGACACATTCCGTTCAGACTCTCCGGCCCCGGGTGAGGCCGGCGCAACTCCTCCGTATGCCTCCTTCGCGGGTGCAGGCGTGGGTGCTGCCGCAGGCGATGCGCAGGCCACTACTGCGAAACAGAGCAACAAAGCAATGCCCACAAACCAGCGTCTCTTCCTCAACATGGCAAACTCCCTTCTCTGAAGACCTTCTCGCTATCCAGACGCCTTGGGCACCCGTGTAGTTCCAGCGCTTTGCATCGTTCCCTGGGATGCATCACCAGCCATACGCCAAGCGGACTACTAGCCTTGGCGGAAGTCCGGCAGCGATCATCAGATTCTGCGTTTTCTCGATGGCGTACTCGACGCGATGCAGTTGTAGCGTGTGCTGCTCGAGGTCGAGAAGTATGTAGCTGGCGCGCGGGTCGCCATCGCGCGGTTGGCCAACGCCACCCGGATTGATCAGCAAGCGCCCTTTCGGCAAAGGTGCGGATGTGTGGAGGGGCAGAGCAAACTCCTCCACGCCAGCGCCGCGCCTGCGCGACACGTAGCCCGCCGGCATGTGTGTGTGACCAAACAGGCAGCCCTCGGTATCGAAATAGGCCAGGTTCTCCGCCGCCACAGAGGAGTGGCCGATGTATTCCCAGATAGGGTGACGAGGGCTCCCATGAACCAGAGTGAAATCGTTCCGGACAATCCTTTCCGGCAAACTCTGAACATAGGCCAAGTTATCGCCAGTCAACTGCTCCCTTGTCCACATACAGGCCCGCGACGCGTCCGGGTTAAAGTCTGACACGTCCAAACGGTCAATGGAGGCCCAATCGTGATTGCCCGCGACGCAGACATGGGGAAGGCCTTTCAGCCTCTCGATGCACTCGTTCGGCTGCGGGCCGTACCCGATGACGTCTCCAAGACACCAAACCACGTCAAAGGCCGTAGCGTCAGCAAGTACCGCATCAAATGCGACCAAGTTGCTGTGGATATCGGAAAGAACCAGACAACGCACGCTTCATCTCCGCAGGAATGGCTTGCCAAGGGCAATCTTACCACAGGTCTGCGCTGTCACACAACAAGTTCTTATGGGATATCTCAACACCTCGGTATAATCAGACCTTATCACAGGTGGTCACAAATTGGCCCGAGCATGAACACAGCATCGAGGAGGTTAGCATGAGAAAGACTCGCCTCGTTGACTATGTTGTCTTGAGCGTTTATTGGTTCGCGATTTCTTACCTCTGGAACAGCATGGGGCCAATCATCTTGCCCAACCTGATCGGCCCGCCGCTGGTAGCGGAACCGGTGAAGGGGTCGGCATTGGGCCTGCTCAGCTCAGCAGGTTTGGTTGTAGCCATCATAGTACAACCCATCGCCGGCTTTGTCAGCGATCGCAGCACTTCACGCTACGGCAGACGCCGTCCATTCATTCTCGTTGGTACCCTGTTGGACCTGGTCTTCTTGCTGGGAATCGGATTGTCTCGCAACTACTGGTTCCTGTTGCTCTCCTACCTGCTACTGCAGTTCTCTTCGAATGTAGCTCATGGGCCGTACCAGGGACTGATCCCGGACCGTGTGCCCGAAGCGTCCCGTGGGGCTGCATCGGGAGCCAAGCAGTTTGCTGAAATCCTGGGAATCATTGTCACTTCGCTGGTCACAGCCAGCTTGATGGCCAATGGCCACACTCTGCTCGCCATTGCCATCATTGCGGCGGTCTTGACTGTGACTAGCGTAGCCACCGTTCTGGGCATCCACGAATCTCCACTCCGTGCATCGGAATCGGCGCCATTGAAAGAGACGATCCTGAACACTTTCCGAGTGGATCTGAGAGGCTATCCTGACTACTTCTGGATGCTAATCTCGCGCCTGTTCATTGTGACAGGCATGAATCTGGTGCGCAACTATGCTCTGTATTTCATCGCCGACGTGGTTATCGAACCTGGCGTGCCACTCGCGCAGAGGATGGCTCAAGCCAACGCTATGACAGGAAGCTTGTTGGCCATCCTGGCTGTCGCCATCGCTGTGACCGCTGTGCCTACCGGCGTGCTCGCTGACCGAGTCAGCAAGAAGCTGCTGGTGCTGATCTCCGGCATCCTGGGCGCCATTGGAGCTTTGCTCATGATCTTTGCGCGTGGGCGCAGCCTACTGTCATTGGGAAGCTTCGCACTCACGGATGTGCTGGTCTTCGGTGGCATAGTTGGCCTGTCTGCAGGCATGTTTCTCAGCGCTAACTGGGCACTGGCTACTGACCTTATACCCCGGCAAGAAAGCGCACGCTATTTGGGAGTCTCCAATCTCGCTACAGCAGGCGCAGGAGTGATTGCCGGGATCGGAGGGCCCATACGTGACTTTGTGGGCTATACCGCGCTCTTTCTGAGCGCCTTCGTATGCTACATTGTAGGTACTATTCTGTTGGTTAAGGTAGAACACTCCAAAACTCGGCAGCCCGCTCACTAGATGCTATATTCATGACACATATAAATGTATCTATGTTGTAGTAGTCGTAGGGCATGTGGAGAGAGGGGATGATGTCGTCGGGCGTTGGCGGGCAGGTATTTGCCACCAACAGTGGTGGCTGCTGATGCGGGATACACTATTGGTACGCTGGTCTGGAAGTGGCTGCGCGTTCTCTCTCCACCGCCATTGGGGATAATATCGGGATAACTGGCGAAGCTTCGCAAGGGCAGCGTTTGGAGGACGAGCACAATTTCTGGTGTTGATCTTGCCTGCCAACCTAGGTCTTGAGCATTGGTCTGGCATGGTGAGGATGGGCTGAGTGGAAAAATGTGGACAGAATGTGAGGAGTTATCCCCAGAACTGTACCAGTTATCCACAGCTAGGGCGTGGTTATTCACACCTGATGCCAGCCGTATAGGGATGGAAGCGCGCCCTAGGTGAGTTTGCGAACGGGCTGGCTGTGCTCTTTGACCAGCTGCTCGCGAATGGCCAGCACGTCGCGCCGCAGTTGGTCGTTCTCTTCAATGCCAGTCGCGATCTTACCACAGCCATACAGTACTGTGGTGTGGTCCCGGCCACCGAGTATCTCGCCAATGTGTGGCAGGGAGTAATGGAGTTCCTCTTTCAGTAAGTACATCGCCACCTGACGTGCTAGGGCTACGTCCTGGGTGCGTTGTCTACTCTTGAGGATGGGCAGTTCGAGTCTGTAGTACTTGCAGACTGCATCCAGAATCTGCTCAACGGTCAGTGCACCGGAACGCGCCAAGATGTCTTCCAGGGCGGAGGCTGCCATCTCCATGGATAGCTCTGCGTTGAACAGACGCGCCAGGGCAAGAACACGGTTGAACGCACCTTCCAGTTCGCGAATGTTACTCTGGATCTTGCCGGCGATGAATTCGATCACGTCAGGTGGCACTTCCAGGGGCTGCAGCTCAGCTTTGCAGCGCAGAATGGCGATGCGAGTCTCTAATTCTGGCGGCTGTATGTCGGCGATCAGGCCGCTCTCAAATCGTGATCTCAGGCGCTCCTCCAACGTGCTGATAGCGCGCGGAGGGCGGTCGCTGGACATGACGATTTGCTTCCCAGCTTCGTAGAGCGTGTTGAAAGTGTGGAAGAACTCCTCCTGCGTGCTCTCCTTACCGCCGATGAACTGAATGTCATCGATCAGCAATACATCTATGTCGTTGCGGTACTTGGTACGGAATGCCTCTGTGCTTTGGGTGCGGATAGAGTTGATGAGTTCGTTGGTGAAAGTCTCCGAAGAGACATACAGAACAGTGCATTGGCGGCTGCTATGCGCCAAGTTGCCTATAGCCTGAAGCAGGTGGGTCTTGCCGAGTCCGACTCCACCATAGATGAAAAGAGGGTTATACGTTTTGGCCGGCTTTTCGGCCACCGATCTGGCTGCGGCGTGCGCCAGACGATTGGAGTTGCCAACCACAAAAGAATCGAACGTATACTTGGGGTTCAGACCAGTGTGGAGTGCAGGGCGTGATGGGTGCCTGGCTTGCCGGGAAGCAAGAGACTCACCGTTGGTGGCTACCAGGAGATCCTGTACCTGAGACGCATCGTGTTTTGGGAGGGATCTCTTCTTGCGACTGGGTCTGGGCCGGACCACAAAGCTGACGTCCACGCTGCGGCCCACGATGCCAACCAATGTTCGCTTGATCGTCGTCAGGAGGCGGTTCTCCAGCCAGTCTTTGGCGTAGCCGTTGTGCACCCCGATCACAAAGACCCCGTCTTCACTGCTGATCACATAGGTGCTCTTGACCCAGGTGTCAAAAGTGGCTTTGGTCAGTTGGAGCTGTAGTTCCCCGAGTGCTGTTTGCCATGTCTGCTCGGCGTTCATCGCATGTCTCCCACTAACCAAGGAATGCACTGACTGAAGGAAGCGGCGCCATGCCCGCTCCAAAGGGCATCAGGTTCAGGACAGAACTTGCCAGGCTCCTGTGCCTATTCATGAAAGAGCCACATCACGAGGCCCCCATTCGGAGGCGACTGGATCCTCTGGAGCAAGCTGAGGAAGTAGCTGGCTGAGCCCAAGCATCGCTCCTGCGCCATTAGGAAGAAAGAGCACACGGCCCTGCCAGCGCCGATATTCTAACTGAAGGGAGGATTTCTTGACAACCGGAGCCATGCAGTGGTTACGCCGTGATGTGAGTCGCCATGATACCAGAGCTAGTATTCAGATCCCGACCAGGCTCAACCTGTATGATTCTCGGCCAGACCAAATCGGTAGCGAAATACCCGCCTAGTTTTAAGAATTCTTATCGTCAACGTTTAGCACGCTTGAGCTATTTGTTCGTCGCCTGCGCTTGGAATACAATCGTGTCATCAACGCATGCACGGGTGATGATGTCGCGTACACCGAAACTTCTCCTCTCTACCTGTGTGCTATTGTGCTGTGTCGTTTGGGGCGCCTTTGCTTTCTATCCTCGTCCAGTGCAGGGTGTAGTGAAGGATGCGCTCAATGGCGAACCGGTTGCCCGCGCTGCCATCGAGGCGGCAGGTCGCAGTTCCCCCTCTAGCGAGACAGGCCGTTTCGACCTGGGTTGGTTATTGGGCGATCCAACGCTGATGGTCTGGGCAGACGGCTACTTGCCTGTGGAAGCGATTGCGCCCAGAGACCGCCTGCCCGGGTTACGCGCAATCTGCAACATCGCCCTGACTCCCAACGCCGTTTCCCTGCGGGTGCGTGACGCAGAGTCGGGAGCTGCCCTGGTGGGCAGCGTCGTTGCCATGGGCACGTGGAGCGAAGTCACAGATCAAGAAGGCCGGGCCACGCTGCGCCGCGTCAAGACTGGAGCCGTGCTCAGCGCGTCCTCAGCCGGGTACAAGACAGCAACAGCGGTATTCAAAGGGCAGCAGTCTCAAGAGTTCGCGTTGCAACCGGTAGAGGTTCGTGTTCACGTGGTCGACCTCTATTCGGGAAGCCCCTTGCCGTCCGCGATCGTAACCTGCGGCTCGCTGCGTCTCAGCGCCGATCAGAACGGCGTTGTGGTCGTGAAGCGCCTTGCCTATGGTATGCAGTTCACAGTGCAAGCCACCGATCACGATGTGACGCGGAGTACCTGGGATGGTAGTGAGAGCGTGCAAATCACTATGCGCCCCAACATCCTGCGGGGTGTGATTGTAGACCAGGACAGCGGAAAGCCATTGGCGGGCGCGACCGCCGCCGTTATCTCGGCAGGCCAGGTGATCAGCCATTGCATCAGCGACCCAGGTGGGCACTACAGTTGCCGCACGCCGCCTTCTCCTGCCGTGCTGGTAATCGCCGCACCTGGCTACGAGCGAGCCAAGTTGGAGATCGCTGCGACGACCGAAATGCACGTCTCCCTCAGCCCGTTCAAGGCCAGGGCCGTGTACATGCCGCTCGGCATCCTGACTGACGAGGAGCGGGTAAAAGAGCTGGTGGACCTGATTGATCGGACGGAGCTGAATGCCATCGTGGTGGACGTCAAGAATGACCGCGGCTGGCTGGCCTACCCCAGCGATGTGCATGAGGCCCAGCGCAGTGACACATTCAGGCACGAAGTCATGCAGTTGAGCAAGTTCCTCTCCATCTGCCAGGAACACGGGGTCTATACCATCGCACGCTTGGTCCTGTTCAAGGACCCGTCCCTGGCGGTCACCTATCCGCAGTGGGCTGTGCGCACCTCGAACGGCGACGTGTGGGAGGACCTCTCGGGGATTGCCTGGACGGATCCCTTTGTTGAACAGGTTCAGGACTACAACCTGGCGATCGCTCGCGAAGTTGCCATGATGGGTTTTGATGAGCTGCAGTTTGACTATCTGCGCTTTCCATCAGATGGAGATGTTGCCGATGCACGCTATGCGGAGGACAGTACGTTCGAGTCTCGCTGTACAATGATCAGAGAGTTCGCGGCGCGCCTGCGGGGCAAATTGCAGCCATATGCAGTTTTGTTGGCTGCCGACCTGTTCGGAATGACGGCCTGGGTAACCCCCGAGGACGACTTGGGCATCGGCCAGCGCGTCGTGGATGTCGCGCCCTACATGGACTACCTCTGCCCAATGCTCTACCCGTCGACCTTTGGCAGCGGAAGCGTTGACATCACAGAGCCTCTGCTGCATCCCTACGAGATTGTGTATCGCAGTTGCCTGGGATTAACCGCCCGGACCAAGACCCGAGTGCGGCCCTGGCTGCAGCACTACTCCTGGGGCGACGTGACCTATGGACTGACAGAACTGCGGCTGGAGAAGCAAGCAGCAGAAGAGGCCGCGGCCGAGGGGTGGATGTTCTGGAACTCGGCAGGCATCTATGAGCAGCGAGTATTTGATGCTGTCAGGAATGTACAGCCCTAGTTCAGTTGCGCCATCAGCGTGCGCAGCGCGCCCACGTCTGGCTCGATCAGGTGTGGCTTGCCGACAGCCTGAATGGCGCTCTGCACGTCCTTTAGTCCATTTCCAGTGACCAGGACCACGATGTGCTCTTCGGGTCTGACTCGGCCCAGTTCTAGCAGCTTGCGCAGGCCAGCGAAACCGGTCACACCCGCAGGTTCGCCAAACACCCCGCCGACACGCGAGAGCAGGCGCATCGCATCCAGGATCTCGGCATCGCTTACCGTTACAAACTGGCCCCCGGATTGACGCACCGCTCGCAGAGCCTTGATGGCATCGCGCGGGACTCCCACGGAGATGCTGTCCGCGATGGTCTGAGGCACGATGGGTGTGATGCTCTCCGTCCCTTCCTGCCAGGCCTTGGCCAACACCGCTGAGCCCTCTGCCTGTACTCCAATCAACTGTGGCACACGTTCAATGAAGCCCAGAGCACGCAGATCGCACAGTCCCTTCCACAATCCACCGATGATGCAGCCATCCCCGACGGATACAAAGATCTTGTCCGGAGCCTGCCAGTTCAATTGCTCACAGATCTCCAAAGCGGCCGTCTTCTTGCCCTCTGAGAGGTAAGGGTTGTAGGCCGTGTTGCGGCTGTACCAGCCGTACTCGGCGGATGCCTGCAGACACAGGTCGAAGGCTTGGTCGTAGGTCCCATGTACCATGATCACATTGGCGCCAAAGACCAGCAGTTGCGCCAGCTTCGCCTGTGGAGCTCGCTCGGGCACGAAGATGTACGTGGGCAGCCCGACGCTGGCAGCCAGACAGGCTAATGACGCCGCGGCGTTGCCCGTGGAGGCAGCGGTCATGATGTCTCTGCCGAGTTCACGCGCCCTGACGATGCCCATTGCGCTGGCTCGGTCCTTGAACGACGCTGAGGGGTTGCGACCGTCGTCCTTGACGTAGAGGTTTGGCAGCTCAAGCAGAGCTCGCAGGCGTTGCACCGGGTAGAGAGGCGTCCAACCCACCTGGAGCGGCGGGACGAGTTCGCGCCGGTCAATGGGCAACAGCTCAGAATAGCGCCAGATGGAGTAGTCGCGACACTTGTCCAAGTCGGACCGGGAAAGCCGGCGTTTGACCGCAGCGTAATCATACACTACGTCAAGAATACCCTCGTTGCCATGCTTGGGACAGACATAGTCCACCTCTTGCTGCCCGTACTCGGCGCCACACAACACGCATTTCAACCCCAGGACGTTGCTCAAGGCGCACCTCCTTCTTACGCTGATTATAGGGAGACGCCAACAAGTGTCCAAAAGGCCGGCCAAGGCATCTGCCAAGCCATTTGCCAAATGAAAACTGTTGTGATAAGATGCTCGCACTCTGGATCGCGGAGGCAGGCAGTGCGGTTCGTGGATGTGGAGCAATCACGAGCCACCCTAATCGTTCTGATGTCCATAACGACTCGAAGGGACTCCTTCCCAGCGGCAACAACGGGCCGCCACAACCGATTTGAGAGCTAGCCGAGGGCTGCGTGCGCTTTGCCATGCACTACAGCCCTCGCCTCATGTGCTGAATCAGCATAGCAGATACTTGCAGTCGAGAAAGGACCGTCCATGAAAGATACCCCTCTCTTCCACTCCCTGAGGCGAGTAGCAGACGACCCACAGGTGGAGAAGGGAGTAAACGTACTTGCGGTGTTCCTCCTGGTGCTCAGCCTGTGGCTGCCGCCCGCCTCCTTTGGGTCGCGCTTCTTACACTATGACTACCCGGCGATCGGTGTGGCAGGAGGCGTGGCAAGCGTGGCCGATGGCGCGCAACTGTTGATTCCGCAGGGAGCGCTGAGCAAACAACTCCGTCTGAAAATGACCGAGATACCTCGCCTCGATTTTCTGTCGGGCGCTGGTGACAAGACCGAGGATGCAGCTGCGCAGGCCTTGGACGCAGAGTTGGTAACCCTCCAGAGCAGTATCTATCGCTTTCGCACCTACGGCCCTGCTCCCCAAGAGGCCATCCTGACGCTTCCCTTGCCAGCCGGAGCGTCTGCCGCGACAGCGGATCTGTACGCCTGGGATGGGAAGGCCTGGACGTGGATGCCTTCACACGTAGTCTCTGAAGAGCAGGTGCTTGAAGCGGAATTGACGACCTTGCCCTCAATGTTCGTGATAGCGCAGGCCAAGCGACAGTCCCCCTCCATCACTGCGCAGCTGGCCAGCACTGGCAGCGTTCCGACCAAGGCGCAGGGAGTCCTCTCTGAAGTCAACCCCACAGGGTATGACGTGGGCGCTGACGGGACGGTGCATGACGCGTTAGGCGCCAGCAGGCCCAGCGTCCCTGCGGGGTATGCCGTGATCCCGGTGGTCAGCAACAGCATAGGTGGCACGCCCCAGCCAGAGGTGCTTGCCAGCATTCTCCTCAACCCGGAAGCGCGCGCGAAGAACGCGTCGTCGCTCAGTGTCCTGGCAGTGGAGAGACTGTACGCAGGCGTCCAGTTGGACTATGCTGGCCTAGATCTGCAACTGCGTGAGGAGTTCGTATCGTTCGTCAGGGAAGTGGCTGATGCCATGCATGAGCAGGGAAAACTGCTCACTGTGCGCGTGCCGGCGCCTCGACAGGTAGCGGAGGATCGCTGGGACACGGGAGCCTACGATTGGCGAGCGCTGGGCGAAATCGCGGATGCCATTGTGATTCCTGCATTCGAGTCTCCCGGTGCATATGTCGCTGGCGGTCAGATGGAGGCCCTGCTGCGCTGGGCAACAGGTGAGGTGCGCCGCGACAAACTGCAAGTCGCCGTGTCGGCATACAGCCGCAAGGTGACGGACGGGGTTGCGACCAAGATTCCTTACCTTCAGGCCTTGTCGGAAGTGGGGCAGATTGCGGTTGAGGGCCAGAAGGACCTGGTGGCTCCCGGTGAAGACGTGACCGTGCTGTTGACCGAACTGGCCGAGTCGGGCGGGTTGCAGTACGACAAGGACTCTGCGACGTACTGGATCAGCTATAAAGACGAGCAAGGCAAAGACTCGCAGATCTGGCTTGAGAACGCCAGCAGCACCGCACGCAAACTGCAGTCCGTTGTGGACTATAACCTGCGGGGCGTCACGCTGGAGAATTGGACCGAAGGGCAGAGCGACGAGCGTACTTGGGACGTGTTGCGGTCGTTCAAGGAACTGCTCACTCCTTCCATGGACAGTAATTTCACCGTGGTTTGGAGCGTGCAGGGGCCGTCCGACAGCGAGACCAGTTCTTCGACTGCGCCGCTCAGCTTAGCGAAGTATGTCTGGCACGCGCCTGAGGTTCCTGGCGACTATCGCATTGCGGCGGCTATCTCACATGATGGCGGCAAGACCCTGAACGTCACCAGCAACAGCATTAGCCTGGAGATTCCAACGCCAACACCCACGCCCACGCCCACGCCCATGCCCACGCCTACACCGAAGCCTACCGCTAGACCGCAGCAGCCTGCTGCCAGCCCATCTCGCGGGCCAGGTTTCGACTATGGGATCCAGGGCGACGCGATCACCGATGGCGACCACGGCCGGCTGTTCGGCGCGGTGCAACAGCTGGGCTTCCGCTGGTACAAGCAACAGGTGGAGTGGTTCCGTTACAACCCCGGACCAGGTCAATACGACTGGGGCGCGCTGGACCGCATCGCGAATAGCGCCAGCGCGGCTGGAATCAAGGTCCTCTTCAGCGTCGTCAAGGCGCCACAGTGGGCGCGACCGGCTGGGGATACAGACCAGGGCCCGCCGGCCGATCCTGCCACATACGCGGCCTTTTTGAGCGCAATGGCTTCTCACTTCAAGGGGCGCGTGCAGGCATACGAGGTCTGGAACGAGCAGAACCTCTACTATGAGTGGGGTGGACTGGGAAACAAGCTCAACGCTGCCAAGTACGTGCAGTTGCTCAAAGCGGCCTATCCGGCCATCAAGAACGCTGATCCGAGCGCGACGGTCATTTCGGGTGCACTCACTCCCACGGGCTACAACGATGGGAACATCGCCATTGATGACCGCGTCTATCTGGAGCAGATGTACCAAGCAGGGCTGAAGAACTACTGCGATGCTATCGGTGCTCACCCCAGTGGCTACAACAACCCGCCCGATGCAGAGTGGCAGACTTACTCTGATCCCAGCGCCAGCTTTAACGCCAAGGGGCATCCAAGCTGGTTCTTCAGGGGCACGATGGAAGGCTATCGCAACATCATGGTCAAGTACGGGGATAGTGCCAAGCGCATTTGGGTCACCGAGTTTGGCTGGGCGTCTGTGGATGGGCTGGGTGCCGCACCTGCCAAGGGCTACGAGTATTCCGCGGACAACACAGAAGCAGAACAGGCACAGTTCATCGTTCGGGCCTACCAGATTGCTAAGAGTTGGGGCTGGGTGGGACCGATGTTCTTGTGGAACCTCAACTTCGGTCCTATCTGCGGTTGTCAGGATGAAAAGGCCGCCTTTGGCATCGTGCGTCCCGACTGGGGCGGGCGTCAGGCTTTTGCCGCCCTGGCTAACATGCCGAAATAGGCCGACAACCACATCTGCCTGCTCAGAGCACGGGGTGCCCACGGCTGGCGTCCCGTGCTCTGTTTGTCAGTGAACGACCACTGAAGGAGCGCTGCATGAATGATACACGACGTCCCGCGCGCGGCACTGGATGGAGCGCAAACAGAGCCATCTGGGTAGCACTCGCACTCGTACTGCTGGGCGTAGCTGGGTTGGCCTGGTTGTTACTGGGTTGCCGCACCGCCACCCCGGTAGAGGCCGTAGTCACCCGCACGCCAAG
Organism: uncultured Anaerolineales bacterium; assembly: GCA_964478725.1. Lineage (GTDB taxonomy): Bacteria > Chloroflexota > Anaerolineae > UBA2200 > UBA2200 > CAYZKS01. The sequence continues at coordinate 1,309 of CAYZKS010000007.1, read as the reverse complement.
GCCGACCTTCACCACCGCATCCCAGGCGCTTCAACCAACGGCAACTGTGAACGTGCCCGTTGCCACTGCTACGGCACTGCCCACAGCTACACCCATACCGCCCACGGATACGCCTGTTCCGTCCACGGCCACGCCTGTTCCGCCTACAGCCACTCCTGCGGCGACAGCCACAACACTGATACCTGCACCGAAGCCCTTGCGCATGAACTCTCCGGAGTATGGAGTGCAGGCCTTTCTGTGGTGGCGCCCCGAAGTAGCCAGCCGGGATATGGGGGTGGCAAAAGAAGCTGGCTTTGGTTGGATCAAACAGAACCTGGGATGGCGTGACATTGAAGGTTCTGCCAAGGGCGTCTTCGACTGGAGCCGGGTGGACTGGATTGTGTCCGAGTGCAACAAACTCGGTCTGGATCTGCTCGTGCGCATAGACCACCAGCCACAATGGGCAGGCGGCGGGTTCCCGACCAACGGCCCACCAGACCGCTATTCTGATCTGGGCGACTTTCTCTACGCTATGGCTACTCGCTACAAAGGCCGGATTCGGGCCTATGAGGTCTGGAATGAGCCGAATTTGGCTCGCGAATGGGGAGGCAAGGCACCCAACGCCGCGCAGTATGTGTCCTTGCTCAGACAGGCCTATCAGCGCATCAAGCAAGCCGATCCGAATGCCATGGTGGTCAGTGCCGGTTTTGCCCCCACGGGTACGTATTCGCCAGAGGCCACACCAGATGACGTGTACCTGGAACAGATGTATCAGGCCATGGGCGGGAACAGCGATGGCTACTTTGACGTTCTCGGTGCGCACGCTCCAGGTTACAGGGCGCCGCCTGAGGTCAGCCCCGATGAGGCAGCCAGCAGCGCGGACTATCACAATCAGCGCTTCTTCTGCTTTCGCCGAGTAGAAGACCTGCGCCGGATCATGGAGAAATATGGCGATACGGATAGGCAAGTGGCCGTACTGGAGTTTGGCTGGACGTTGGATCCCCGCCCCGACTCCCCGTACCATTGGCACAGCGTAGACGAACAGACTCAAGCTGACTATATGGTTCGGGCCTACCAGTGGGCCAAGGCACACTGGGCACCCTGGATCGGCTTGATGAGCGTGATTTACATCGCGGATCCTGACTGGACCGAATCCGACGAGCAATACTGGTGGGCCATCTCCGTGCCTGGATACCCTGATTTCCGACCGAGGCAGGCATACCTGCAGATCAAGGCCATGCCCAAGTAGGTGGCGCTTCGCGCAGTGGCCATCCGGGTCACCTGCTCAGGCTACAGTCGCGCTACAGCCTGAACAGGCGGCCCGGATGGC
>CAYZKS010000006.1:38158-44133 GCA_964478725.1 uncultured Anaerolineales bacterium | reverse complement strand
GTTTCTGTGATTGTGCGTTGCATGAAGTCTTAGCGCCGGCTGTTCCGGGCAACGTAGGGCAGGAACTGTACGAAGCGCCGCGGGAAGACCCAGTCCACGTTGTCAAGCTCGGGTGGAACGGTCACGGACTGGGTCGGCGGGCTGGGGTAGCCAGCCTTGGTGGCCGTGAGAGTGTAGGTCCCGGCCAGCACGTACATGCTGTAGGCGCCGCTGGCATCGGTAGAGGTAATGAAGGAGCCAGGACGGGTCGAGATGATCACGTCGGCCAAGGGCATGCCCGCGTCATCGCGGGCATGGCCGCTGATGCGATAGCGCTGAGGGAAGACGAAATCTACATCCGTGCGGCTGGGCGGTATGGTCACTACTCTGCCGTCCGGGGGTGGATAGCCGCCCATGGAGACCGTGACGGTGTAGGTGCCCGCAAGCAGAGTGATGGTGTACATGCCGCGCGCGTCGGTGGAGGCCACGTAGCCGCCCGGGCTGGCGCGCAAGAGTGCCCCTTCGAGCGGAGTGCCATCGTAGTCGCGCACCGTGCCGCCCAGGATCAGGCGCTCGGGGAAGACGAAATCCACGTTGCTGCGGCTGGGCGGGACGACCACGGTCTGCTCGGGCGGGATCTGGTAGCCGGTTTTGGAGACGCGCACCTGGTAGGTGCCTGCCACCACGCTCAGGCTGTAGGCGCCTTGGGCGTCGGTCAGGGTGCTGTAGCCGCCGGGGTTGGCAGTTACGGCGGCCTCGGCTACTGTGGTGCCGTCGAAATCGCGCACTGTGCCGCTGATGGTGAAGCGCTGCGGATAGGTAAAGTCCACACCGCTCAGGCTGGGAGGCACGCTCACGGTGCGAGGCGGCAGGGCAGGATAGCCGGACTTGAAGATGCTGACGCTGTAGGTGCCACTGGACAGGTTCAGCGTGTAGGCGCCGGTCGCATCCGTGCGTGTGATGTGCGCTCCAGGGGAGGCCATCACGTCCACGTTGGGGACCGGAGTGCCGTCGAACTCGCGCACGGCACCGCTGACGGCATAGGTCTGGAGGAAAGTGAAGTCCAGGTCATCGCGACTTGGCGGCACGCTGATGGTCTGGCCCGGCGGGCTGGGGTATCCGGTCTTGGATACGGTGACCACGTACGTTCCAGCCACGACGTGCAGTGTGTAGTGGCCGTTGGCGTCGGTGAAGGCCAGGTAGCCGCCAGGCGAGGCGCTGACCAGAACATCAGGCACCGGGTTTCCTGCTCCGTCGCGGACTGTGCCGCCGATGGTGGCGCGCTGTGGGAAGTTAAAGTCCACATCCAAACGGCTGGGCGGCACAGTCACGCGCTGGGTGGGCAGGATCGGGTAATCGGGCTTGACGGCGCTGACGTTGTAGGTTCCGGCGGCTACGGTCAGGGTGTAGATACCAGCGGCATCAGTTGTGGCCGCGTAGCCACCCGGGGAGGCGTTGACGGCCACATCTGGCACCGGCGAGCCGTCAAAGTCACGCACCTTGCCAGCGATGATGTAAGCCTGCAGGAAGACGAAATCCACGTTGGTGCGGTCGGGTGGCACGGTGACGCTCTGTGCGGGTGGGCTGGAGTAGCCGACCTTGGACACGCCCACGCTGTAGGTGCCAGGCGTGACGCGCAGCGTGTAGCGTCCGGCGCTGTTCGTCAAGGTGCTGTAGTTGCCAGGAGAGGCGGAGACGAAAGCCCCTTCGATGGGTGAGCCTTCGAAGGAACTCACCAGGCCGCTGATGGTGTTACCTTGCGGGAAGGTGAGGTTCACGTCGGTGCGATCGGGCGGGACCGTTGCAGACTGCGGCGCTGGGGCAGGGTAGCCGGGCTTGGAAGCGCTGATGGTGTAGGTGCCGGGAGGGACAGTGAGAGTGTAGACCCCGGCCGGATCGCTAAGCGTGCTGTAACTGCCCGGCGAGGCGCTCACCAATGCGTCGGCCACGGGCGTGCCGTCAAAGTCGCGCACCGTGCCGCCGATGACGTTGCGCTGGGCGTAGACAAAGTCTATGCCACTCAATTCCGGTGGCACCGTGACGGTGCGCAGGGGCAGCGAGGGATAGCCCTCTTTGGAGACACTGATGTCATAGGTGCCAGCACCCAGACTCAGCGTGTAGGCTCCGATGGCATCCGTGTCTGTCCAGCAGCCACCTGGCGCAGAGGAGATGCGGGCGGCCGCGACCGGGGTGCCGTCATGCTCGCGTACGCTTCCGCGGATGGCGTAGGTCTGTCCGAAAGCCCAGTCGACATCGGTGCGGTTGGGTGGTACAGTGACCGTCTGCGTGGGCGGATTGGGCAGGCAGGCTTTGGATGCGCTCAGGGTGTACGTTCCGGCGGTCACGGTTAGCGTGTAGACGCCGCGCGCATCCGTGGCTGTGGTGTAGTTGCCCGGGACGGCGTTGACAATCGCGCCCTGGACCAGGTTGCCCTGGAAGTCACGGGCCTTGCCGCCGATGAGCGCCTGCTGAGAGAAGCGGAAGTCGATCCCGGTGCGACTGGGTGGTACGATGACGGTCTGTGCCGCAGGCGTCGGGTAGCCGGCTTTGGTGGCGCGCACTTCGTAGGTGCCCGCAGGCACGGTGAGGCTGTAGGCTCCGGTTGCATTGGTGGTTGTGGCATAACCACCCGGCGAGGCTCCGACCACGGCTGCGTCGATGGGCGTCCCGTCATAGTCGGACACCGTGCCAGCGATAAGATAGGTCTGCTGGAAGGCAAAGTTGACGCCCGTGCGGCTGGGGGGCACCACCACAGTCTGCGCCGGAGGGCTGGAGAAGGGGTACTTGGAGACGCTGACTGAGTACGAACCCGCAACCACGCTCAGGACGTAGGCGCCGCTGGCATCGGTAAGGGTCGTGTAGCCGCCAGGGGAGGCATTGACTGCCGCGCCCTGCACAGGACTGCCGTCTGCGCCGGCCACGTTGCCGGAGATGGTGAAGCGCTGTGCGAACTGGAAGTCGATGCCGCTCTGGCTGGGCGGAACGGTCACATTGCGCGCCGGCAGGCTCGGGAAGCCTTCCTTGAAGGCGCTGAGGCTGTAGGTGCCAGCCGGCAGGCTCACAGCATAGCTACCTGCCGCATCCGTGGTCGTGCCAAAACCGCCTGGCGACGCGGTCATGAAGACGTCGCCTACGGGCGAGCCGTCGAAATCGCGCACCGTCCCGCTGACTGTATAGGTCTGAAGGAAGACCAGGTTCACGTCGGTGCGGCTGGGCGGCACGCTCACGGTCTGCGCGGGAGGGCTCTGGTAGCCGAATTTGCTGACGCTAACGGAATAGGTGCCGGCGATGACGGTGAGCGTGTAGGCTCCGTTGGCATCGCTCATCGCCCCAAAGCCGCCCGGGTAAGCGCTCACCCAGGCCTCCTGGACTGGCGTCCCATTGGAGTCGCTGACGCGCCCGGAGATGGTGTAGCGTTGCTCCAGAGTGAACTCCACGTTGGCGTTCGGCGGCACGGTTACGCTCTGTTCTGGAGGCGAAGGCAGGCCTGTCAGAAAGGCGCAGATCTGGTAGGTGCCTTCAGCCACGGAGAAGCAGGCCTGGCCCGACGCATCTGTCTGGACCCAGATGTCGCCGTTGCACAGACCAACGAAGGCGCCAGGCACGGGGGCGCCGTCAGGCCAGCGCACGCTGGCGCAGATGGAGTACCTGGCTGGGAAGGTGAAATCCACACCGCTGCGGCTGGGCGGCACGCTTACGGTCTGCGAGGCGGGACCGGGATAGCCGGATCTGATCGCGCTGATGGCGTATGTACCTGCCGGCAGCGTGAGCGTATAGACTCCCACGGCGTCAGTTGAGGTACTGTAGCCACCTGGCGCGGCGGCCACGAGGATGCCCGTCAAGGGAGTACCATCGTAGTCGCGCACTGTGCCACCCACCGAGTAGATGGCGGGGAATGAGAAGTTGACATCGTTGCGGCTGGGCGGTACGCTCACTTCCTGCGCCGGAAGTTGCGGATAGCCAGGCTTGCTGGCACGCACCACGTAGCGGCCAGCAGTGACGCTGAGGGTGTAGGCGCCTTGTGCATCGGTCGTGCTGCTCACGGATTCCGGCCCGGCGGCGGTGATGGTTACGTCGGCAACAGGCGCAGCGGTGGAATCCGTCACCGTGCCAGAGATGGTGTAGCGCTGGGGGAAGGTGAAGTTGATGTCGGCGCGACTTGGCGGCACTGTGACGCTCTGGGCGGGCAAGTATGGGTAGCCCGGCCTGACCACGCTCACGTTGTACGAGCCCGCGAGCACGGTCAGGCTGTATGAGCCGGTGGCGTCGCTCACGGCGCTGTGGAACCCGGGCGAGGCGTAGATCGTAACGCCCACAACAGGAGTGCCGTCGTGCTCACGCACCTTGCCGGCGATGGTATAGTTTGCGGCGAAGTAGAAATCCACGTCGTAACGGTTGGGTGGCACGGTGACCACCTGCACGGCAGGATCGGGGTAGCCCGATTTGCGCACACTGACGCTGTATGTGCCCTGGCCAACCGTAAGAGTGTAGACGCCGCGCGCATCCGTGACAGCGTCGTAGTAGCCCGGCACGGCTGTGACGGTGGCGGCCTGGACAGGGTTGCCAGCGCTGTCGCGCACGTTACCGCCGATGGTGTAGGCAGCGAAGACAAAGACTACGTCTGTGCGACTGGGGGGCACGGTAATAGTTTGGCTGGGAGGCGCGGGGTAGCCGCTCTTGGCCGCGCTGAGTGTGTACGTTCCGGCGACCAGGCTGAACGAGAACCGCCCGTTCTCATCGGTCCAGTCTCCCTGGCTGCCTGGAGACGCGGACACAAACGCATCCTGCACGGGAGCGCCGCCGCCATCCCTGACCACCCCGGCAATGGTGAAGCGTTGCGGGAAGGTGAAATGCACGTCCAGACGGTTGGGCGGCACGCTGACTGTCTGTACCGGCGGGTCAGGATAGCCCTGCTTTGAGGCGCTGACGGTGTACGTGCCAGGCAAAACCGTCAAGGTGTACGCGCCACGGGCATCTGTGGATGCGACATATCCGCCTGGCGAGGCGACTACCCAGACAGCGGACACCGGCGTGCCGTCAAAGTCGCGCACCAGGCCGCCGATGGTGTTGGGCTGCGGGAAGGTAAAGTTGGCGTCCGTGCGGCTGGGCGGCACGCTGGTGGTCAAGGGCGCTGGAGTGGGGTAGCCGTACTTGTAGGCGCTGACGGTGTACACGCCTGCCAGGACTGTCAGGCTGTAGGAGCCACTGGCGTCGGTCAAGGTGCTGGCGCCATCGGGCTGGGCCGAGACCAGCACATCGGCCATGGGCTGGCCGTCGTAGTTGCGCACGACGCCGGCGATGGTGAAACGTTGCGGGAAGGTAAAGTTGACATCGCTGCGGCTGGGAGGAACGCTCACGCTCTGGGGAGGCAGGTAGGGGTAGCCGCTCTTGATCACACTGACCGTGTAGGTGCCAGCCAGCACGGTCAATGTGTAGGCGCCGCGGGCATCGGTGGTCGAATTGCTCGAGCTGGGACCATTGCCGCTGACGCTGGCGTTCGGCACCGGCTGGCCGTCAAACTCGCGCACAAACCCAGCGATCTGGAAGCGTTGTGGGAACGTAAAGTTCAGGTCCGTGCGATTTGGCGGGACAGTCACGCTCTGGGCAGCAGGGGCAGGGTAACCGTCCTTCCACACGCTAATGGTGTAGGTACCCGCTTGCACGCTCAGGATGTAAGCTCCGCTGGCGTCCGTGTAGGCGCTGGCAGAACCGGGCGACGCTGATACCAGCACATCGCGCATGGGGGTGCCGTCAAAGTCGCGCACTGTCCCGGCGATCGTGCTGCGGGCCGGGAAGTCAAAGTTGACGTCGGTGCGACTGGGAGGAACGGTCACGGTTTGTGCGGGCACAGTGGGATAGTCGTACTTGAAGGCGCGCACCTGGTAGGTGCCTGCGACTACCGTGACCGAGTATGCTCCGTTGCCATCCGTGAAAGTGCTGCCGGACGCTGGACCCGAGTACTCCACCTGCACGCCGGCCATGGGCGTGACCCCACC